>JAEZVR010000130.1 GCA_023420715.1 Bacillota bacterium
CGGCTTTACTCCGTATATTGCCACGCACGACACCTTGGTCTGTTGTGCGCAATAAAAGTGAAACATCCACACCCTGAACATCTTTCATTAGGCTGACCAAGCCATCCAAATCGGTATCCACCCCACCACAACCTGCAAGGTCTTCCTGTCTTAAATAAGAAATCGCAAGTCTGCCACTTGCGCCATACACCACTCTTTCTGCCATAATGCCGATCAACGTTAAACGAGCCTGACGCATGGAATCAAAAAGGTCGTACGTCAATTGTCGCATGGAAACACCAGCATCCATTAAACAAGCTGCCGCTCGCAAGGTATCTCCCGTCGTGTTGGTATAAGCAAATCTACCGGTATCCGTTAACAAACCGGTCATCAGGCAAGTGGCCATCTGCGGCGTAAAGCCATTAAACCAAGGCACGCGTCCAATCAAATCGAGGAGCAATTGTGTGACCATTTCACAAGTTGCAGCTGCTGTCGTTCGCTTTAAATAACTGTGCATCGCAGATCGATCAGAGGGATGGTGATCAATAATCCAACGATTGAGACAAGATTCAAACCAAGGTTCCCGCTGTCCCAATCGATCATAACCATGACAATCAATGGCAATGCAAGTGAGATGCGAATTGGACTGCCAATCTGCTAATTTTCCCATATCAGGATTTGAGTTCAGACAACCAAAGGCAGTCCCCTCTGGAAAAACCAAATAATCCGTCTGCTGCAGACCTTCCATCAAATAAGAAAATCGATCTGGCAAGGGTTCGTCTGCCCAAACAACCACCTTTGCCGGCGCATCCTGTAAAGCGTGTGCCAAACCAAAGGCCGCCCCCAAGGCATCGCCATCTGCACGAACATGCGGCATGATATACACCACATCATCCGCTTGGAGCTGAAGCATCCAGTCTAAAAAGCGATCTGTAAACGAGGATGGCGTTATTGCAGTCATGCCTTTTCCTCTGGAGCAGCGGGCTTTCTTCCCATGGCCTGGTCGATCAACTGATCCATTCTCATACCTTCTTCAACGGTGCGATCAAGCACAAAGCGCAATTCTGGCGCCACCCGCAAGCGAATGTGCTTCATCAATGCCGTTCGTAAAAAACCAGCACCTTTTTGCAACGCCGCCAAACAGTCTTTCTGTTGTTTCTCATTCCCGTACACACTGACGTAACAAGTCGCAACCGCAAGGTCATTTGACATCTCAACCTCTGTAATTGAGGTGAACATCGGGATCCTTGGATCTTTCATATCGGTTTGTATTAATCGAGATAAAATACGTTTGGTTTCATCTCCCACCCGCAATGCGCGCTGTCGTGCCATATTGACCTCCTCTTATGAGCCCTATAAAACTGTGAATAGAAAAACAGACGATGGTTGAATCGTCTGTTTGGGATGCAGTGTAGATGAATTATTGCCGTTCAATCTCCCGCATTTCAAACGCTTCGATTTGATCGCCCTCCTTGAGATCGTGGAAACGCGTCAAGGTGATACCGCACTCATAACCCTGGGCTACTTCACGAACATCGTCCTTAAAGCGTCTGAGCGAGGCCACTTCATCTTCTTGAATCACAATGCCATCTCGAATCACACGAACCTGTGCCGATCGGGTGATTTTACCATTCAATACGTAGCCGCCACCAACGGTACCCACACTCGAAATTTTGAAGACCTCTCGCAACTCAATTAAACCGAGTGAAACCTCTTCAAATTCAGGATCCAGCATACCTTTCATAGCCGCTTCGATATCTTCAATCGCATTATAAATGACACGATACAAGCGCAGATCGATGCCGCTCTCCTTCGCCATTTCCTCCACATTTACCGCCGGACGGACGTTAAAACCAATGACAATGGCATTGCTGACTTCTGCCAACCGCAAATCGGTTTCGGTAATCGCACCAACAGCACCATGAATGACATGGACCTTCACCTCATCATTCGACAAGCGCTCTAGGGATTGTTTAACGGCTTCAACAGAACCTTGTACATCCGCTTTAACAATCACATTCAAGTCCTTGACTTCGCCCTCTGCCATCTTCTTATAAAGATTATCCAAGGACATGCGAGAAGATTTTTTCATATCATCTTCACGCTGTCTAATACGACGTTTTTCTGCCAATTGTTTGGCCATACGGTCATCTTCAACACCGTAGAAAACTTCACCGGCCTCTGGCACTTCGGGCAAGCCGATAATTTCAACAGGAACAGACGGACCAGCGGCTTGAATCCGTTTACCAGTTGCATCTGTCATGGCTCGGACATTCCCCACAATCGCCCCTGTTACAACGGTCTCCCCAACATGCAAGGTGCCGCGTTGAACCAGCAACGTTGCCACCGGACCTCTGTTTTTATCCAATTTGGCTTCAATAACCGTACCTTTTGCCTGACGATCTGGATTCGCTTTAAGCTCAAGCACATCTGCTGTCAGCAAGACCATTTCCAGCAACTCGGGCATCCCTTCACCTGTCTTGGCAGAAACGGGCACCATAATTGTCGTCCCGCCCCATTCTTCAGGAATTAATTCATATTTGGCCAATTCCTGCTTGACACGGTCAATATTGGCACCTTCTTTATCGATCTTATTAATCGCCACAATGATTTGTGTACCTGCCAACTTGGCATGATTAATGGCTTCGATGGTCTGTGGCATAACACCGTCATCTGCTGCGACAACCAAAATAGCGATATCTGTCACCATGGCACCTCGGGCACGCATCGTCGTAAATGCTTCGTGACCCGGCGTGTCTAAGAACGTAATCTGACGATCATTTAAATGAACCATGTAAGCACCGATGTGTTGTGTAATACCACCGGCTTCTCCCGAAACAACTGAAGAATTGCGGTAGAAATCCAAAAGGGAGGTTTTACCGTGATCAACATGTCCCATAACGACGACAATCGGCGGACGATCGCGCAAATCTTCAACCGCGTCATCCGACTCATCGAAGAGAATATCCTCTTCTGTCACTTCGACAAGCTGATCTGTTGTGATATTAAACTCTCCAGCTATAATGGCTGCCGTGTCATAATCAATCACTTGATTAATCGTTGCCATCATACCCATACCCATCAAGGCTTTAATGACATCGCTTGACGTTTTTTTAATTGCTTCCGCAAATTCCTTAACCGTAATCTGATCTGGTAAGGAGACATGCGTCAGAACTGTCGTTTGTACTTTTTGTGGTTTATGTTCTTTTTTCGGACCGCGGCGCTGACGATTGCCAAAATAATCATCCTGATTAGCAATACGATCTTTTAAACCTTTTTTCCGTTCCTGACCATCGCGCTCAAAATCACGGCGATTGCGATCATGCTGATTTTTACCTCGATGACTGCCACTGTTTTGCTTGCCGGAAGAAAAGAGATCCATGGGCGGTGCTACTGAGGACGGAGCTGGCTTTCTGGCCGGCTTCTTCATTCGATTTGGTGCCCCTTGAGCATCTTTATCTTTTGCAAAACCGCCCACGACACTCTGTCCAGATGGTCTGCTTTGATAACGTTGATTTGTGGACACCTGACGATTGCCCGACTGATCTTTGTGCTCTGTCTGGCGTTTTTGTTTGTCACTCATCATTTGAGCATGCCGCTTGGCCGTTTCCGCCAAAGCGCTATTTTTAGCATTGCCCGCAAAGATATTACCCACTTTGCCGAGCGGTTTACCACTCGGTTTCTTTTCAACAATTGGTGGATTGGATTGCAACGGCTTCTTGGCAGAAGTCGCACCTTCTGTTGTCTCCGCTGCTTTGGGCTTTTCGACTTGAATATCGCGCGGTTCTGATACTGGTTCAGCCTGTTTTGGTAAGTCATCAACCGGCTGTTCTGGTTGCGTCGTTGCAGACTCAAGCGCTGCCTTTGCAGAATCTTTTGAATGCGGCGCATCAGCAATGGGTTCACCAACTTCTGCCGTTTCCTTTTCCGGCTCAGCTACCTTTGGCTTTCCGGATGCTATTTTTCTTGGCACCTTCGGCAATGGCTTTGTCGATTCTTCGGCAGCATCTACAGGGGATACATCATCCGTTTTTGCAGATGTTTCAACCGGTTCTTCAACGATTACCTCTGGAGCAGCCTCTTCAACTGCTTTTTCCGATTCCGATGGTGCATCACTTTCAGGTTTTGCCTTGCGTTTGGCCTTAACCACACGCACAACGCCGGTAATCGTCTTGCCCGATACCCCTTTGAGTTTTACGACGGATTGTTCTTCAGCGGATGCCTGCTCATCGCCAGTTAGCTCCGTTGGCGGTGTTGGTAATACAGTTGCATCCTTATTTTCATTTGCTGTTGAATCGGGACCGACTTTTTTTGCCATGTTGTGCTTTCCCCTCCAAAACATTCAATTTTTCTATTATATCAATCTCATTTAAACTCTGTTGAGCTCAATTTTTACATCGCCCGGTCTGTTTTCGCCGTCCATTTTTGCAAAATACCTCGGGCAAAATCTGCACTTGAAACACTCAGAATCCCGCAGCGCGCCTTTCCGACGATTCGCCCAATTGCTTCACATGTGCCTGCGCAAATACACGGTAGTCCTGCGATTTCAACTTGGCGTTCGATCTTAGATCGACTATGATCCGACAAGTCCAGCGCCAAGATCACTAGCGAACTCTCCCCGCGTTGAATGGATCGGCAAGTCGCATCCATCCCCCAAACCAATTGTCCGGCGCGTCGTGCCAAGCCGACTAAACCTTGGATTGCCAAAAATTCTGTTGTCATTCTACCATCCTCTATTGAGATCGCCCTCTGCGCTTGACGACGACACCATTTTCCAGCGTCACAAAGGTTTCTGGCAAATCTCCAGAGGTCATCCGACGCTGTCTTTGAGATTTTAGAACGGCTTCTTTTAAGGCAGCCAAATCATCGGGGAGCATTTGAATGCCCAGTTGTCCTTTTAGTCTACCTGGCTGTAACCACTGATCGACACAGTTCTCGTTTAAACACAAATAATAACCGCGACCTGAGGCCTTACCACGCTCATCCAGCACGAGTGTGCCAGATTCAGTTTTTACCATCCGAATCAATTCGCGCTTAGCGCATGACTTGCGACAGCAAGAACACTGACGCATCGGCACGTGTTTTGCCATTTTTACACCTCGTCCGATGTCGCCTCTTCCTGTGAAAGCGAATTCGACGCATCTGCTTCGCCATCTTCCGCTGAGACATATTGATCGCTCAAGTCATCTGCAGCTGCATTGAGTCGATCTAATAAGGATGCCTCAACAGCTTGCTGATACTGACTTTCACTTTGAATATCAATACGCCAGCCAGTTAAACGAGCTGCCAAACGCGCATTTTGACCATCCTTGCCAATGGCTAAGGACAATTGATGATCTGGAACAACAACCAATGCCATTTCTTCTGTTTCGTCGACTTCCACCCGCAACACTTTAGCAGGACTGAGCGCATTGCTAATATAGCGTTCTAAGACACCATCCCATTCAATAATGTCGATTTTTTCGTGTCCTAATTCTTGCATGATCGCCTGCACACGCAAACCGCGTTGCCCCACGCAGGCACCCATCGGATCAACATTGGGATCATGACTGGTAACAGCCACTTTACTCCGAGAACCGGCTTCTCTCGCTACGGAAACAATTTCCACCGTTCCATCTTGGATTTCTGGCACTTCCTGTTCAAAAAGTTTTGCCACCAATTGTGCATCATTTCGAGAAATCACAACAACTGGATGGCCACGGCGTTCATCCACACGGACAATGAAAAATTTCATGCGCTGATTAAAATGATAATGCTCGCCCTTTACTTGGTTTCTTGGCGGAAGCAAGGCTTCTGCACGTCCAATATCGACAATGACATCTCGCCGATCTTTGCGCTGCACGACACCGGTACATAACTCACCAATGCGATTGCTGAATTCGTTATGAATTCTTTCCTTTTCTGCGCCAGCTAATTTTTGCATAATGACGCTTTTGGCCGTTTGAGCTGCCAAGCGTCCAAAATTTTGCGGTGGCAATTCAAATTCCAGAACATCCCCAATCTCAAAATCCGGGGATAACGTCTGAGCCTCTGCCAATGTCATCTCCGCATTGGGATCTGTGACGACTTCAACCACCTCTTTGGTGTAAAACACATGCATTTCGCCGGTTTCTCGATCCACTTCAGCTCTGACATCATCGCTGTTTTTGGCATCAAATTCACGTTTAAAAGATGAAACGAGGGCTTCTTCTATCGCAGTAAAGCCCACTTCAGAATCCAAGCCACGCTGTTATTCCAATAATTTGATCGCACTTAATAACTCTCCGTTCATGGTTTCGCTTCCTTTTTTGCTGAATTTTTCCTTTAAAATCGAACTGCTTGCGTTAATTTTGCACGTTCGGCCTTAGTGACTTTAAGCCGGATCCCTGTCTCTAAAGAAATCTCGATGGTTTCATCCGCATCGATGGATTCGAGCACACCGTCATGTTTCTTTTTGCCTTGAACGGCCTGATATAAAGAGACCGTAACCCATTCGCCGATATGCCGTTCAATATCTCGTCTTGTTTTAAGCGGACGATCCAAGCCAGGAGATGAAACCTCCAGATGATAATTGCCCTGATAAGAAAGGTGTTCATCAATGAGTGGATCAATCGCCTGGGTCACACGAACGCAATCGTCCATCGAGATGCCACCAGGTTTATCGATATAAAATCTCAAAAACCACTGGCCACCCTCTTTAACAAAAACAGTCTCGACTAAATCTACACCTTGCGCTTCGATACTTGCAGCACAAATCGATTCTGCTTGAGCTGCCACGGGATGTTGTTTTGCCATAAAAACCTCATACGCTGAATGCAAGAAAGAGTGGGACGAACCCACTCTTTCTTATCATGTCTGATGCTTAAGAGTATCTTGATTGTATCATAAATGATTCATTTAGCAAGCCTATAGCATTTATTTCAGTTGATCAAAATCATCGTCATGATTTGCAAAACGGTCTTGATCTTCGTATCCACAAGCCCCTTCAAATGTTCCTTTGTTAAAATCTGCCAAGGTGCGCCAGCTCTTGGTCACAACATCCCCATCTTTTAAGAGATAAGATTCAACAGATGGGATGGCCGTGCCTTGCAAATCGACCTTGGAAACCATAATGGTCTTGAGTCTGACCTGATGACCATCCGCAGAAATACCACTTAAATCAATCTGATTTTGACCATCTTTTAAGTCAAACTGTTGCAAATCTTTGCCCGATTGCGAGGCGTCGCTTTGCACCACAAGCTTCAATTGAGCGCCCGTTGGCACACTCGCCTTATAATCCAATGTTTTTAAAGACTTTGCATCAAACCATTCCGTCAAATGACTGCCTTCATTGATGAATTGATCTGGTTTGAATTGTAGCCAAATTTTTAAATGATCTGCCTGAGGTCCCTTGTCTGCTGGATGGTCAAAAATCTTTTTGTTTTCATCAGCTGTTAAACGTGCATCATAAAAACGAATTTCGCCAACACCACCATTGAGTAATGTATACCGTTTACCACGCAAGCGATTGGGCAGCACATGGCGGCAATAGGTATAACCAGAGAACATCGGCTGACCTTTCCAATTTCTAATTTCCGCATTAAAATCTGGCGGATCTAAATGTCCGGATTGAATGCCATTCTGATAAGCGGTACCACCACTGGCTCGATCAAAGGTTGCCGTATATTGCGTCCACTGCTTGAGTTGAGCCCCAAACTGATCGGCGTCGTCATCATTCCAGAAATATTCCCCATTATCTTCGTCAAAGCTGACGCCATAGGTCAATTTGCCCGTCGTTCTAACTGCCATGCGCATGAGATAGTTTGTACCATAGTTAACGGAAATACCTTTGCAGAGCAATGGATTGTGGTCCCATTCACCAGCAGAGAGATCTGACAAACCATTAATTTGAGACCAAACAATACCCGTCATGCCATCTGTGATGTTGTAGTTATCTCGATCTGGAATCTCAAGATAGTCATGTTCACCATCGAGGGTCAGACCATAACGGCCTTTTTCCCATTCAACCAATCGGGGATTGCCATGAATGTAGGCATGATTACCCGTGCCACTCTGGTCTTTGACCATCGGCATACCCTTAATCGTACCTTGAATCAAAACAGATCTTTCAGGGGATTGAAGCAAGAGGTTTTTATCTGCCGGATGGCGATCTTTTGGCACCTTTTCTTGACCAATACGAATCTGATGTTCACCGGGTTCTTTAATCTGATATTTAAATTCAATGGTTTTTTCTTCACCCGATTTTAAACGAACGGTTTGATGATCGACCGATTGATTATCCACAATTAAATGGGCCTCAAACGAACCTTCGCTCTGTCCAATATTTTTTGCAGTGGAGCGAATTCTCAAATCGTCGGCGAATAAATCATTTTTTTCGCCACTACCCATTTGATACTTCAAATCTTTATAGACAGCAGTCGGTTCGCGATCACTGACCGTGAGATCCCAGGTCTGATCATTAATTTTAATCGTGTGCTTGCCCGAAGTCGCAATATCATAATTGGCTTTCAGACTAACGGTTTCTCCTGGCTTCAGCTCAACTTGATAGGCACCATCATATTTACCAAATGTATTGATAATATGTTTTTCACCATTATCTTCCAAGACGAGTCGTGCACAACTAACACCTTCACCCGTATTCGTTGCATTGAAACTAATTTCAATCGTGCCGTTACACTTTAATTCTGTCGGTTCAATTTTGACATTGCTGACTTCTATCGGTGCCGGCGGCGAAGTAATGGTAAAGGTTTCAACTTCTTCTTCCTTGCCATTTTTTAAACCAAAATTGGTTAAGGTAAATTTGTTGTCTTTGACAGAAACAAAAATATAATCACCCTTACCATCTGCGATCATATTGGACTTATCCGCAGAGACTTTCTTCTCGGCCGTATTATTGGAAACTTTTCCGTCTCCGATACGCGCATCGCCCTGCGTAATATACATGATATTCGATCCAACTTCTGGATTTTCAGAAGCAAAACGCCGGTACAAATGCTCATGTCCTGCCAAAACCAAGTTGACATTTCCAGCCTCTACAATGGGCGGAATATATTTATATGTATAGGTGTCTGTATATGGATGGTGCATCGTCACAATGCGGAAAGATGCATCTTTGGCTTCTTTGCTATCCAAATCTGCCTTCAACCAATCCAATGCTTTGACAACTGCCTGATGCGTCTTTTCAGATGCGGGCTTACCCTCGGCCTCTTCATTCAGCTCAAACAATCCCCATAAATTACTGTCCATCATGGCGACATGGATTGATCCGATATTATACGACACGCAATGTCCCGTATCATCAGATTTATAAACGGCTTTTTGGGGCACCGTGACATAAGCATCGTAATAGGCTCCAAAGTCATGGTTTCCCACGTTATACATGACTGGGAAATCGTGTAGAAATTGATGATGTGCACCAAACCAGAATGTAAACTGATCTTTTTGTGTGCCAGTTCCCTCAATAAAATCACCCGTGTGCAAGATAAAGTCCGGCTGTTTTTCTTCAACCATGGCATTAAATTGTTCAGCCGTTTCGAATTTATGACTGTCACTAATTGCAACAAAGGTTAATTCATCTGATGAATCTGGCAGTGTTTTGAATGTACCACCCAATTTAGAACCATCTTTTAAGGTGACTTCGTAATCATACTTCGTATTCACACCTAATCCTTCCAGATAGGCATAATACATATGCATTGGCTCACCATTAAATTCTGGTCCTGGTGTTTCTTTAATCGTCATTTTTTGCAGCTCACCTTTGCCGTCATGCAATTGATACGTGAGCTCAGCATCTCCGCCCATTTTGGCTTCCCAAACCACGACCATAGAATCCGTTTTCGCACCGCATAGATAAGGCCCATTTAAAAATGACCCTGTTTGCGTATCGGAAACTTGGACCGGCTGATCTTTATTTTCAGAATCCGGTTGATTTGATTGCTTTTGACAACCAGTCAGACCGATCATGAAAACGCTCAAACCGATGGCCATCGAACGCATCCATCTAGCCCTGTGTTTCATACCCACGTCCTCCTTTTGTGTAATTTGCCATAATTTTCAGTCTGCAAATTACATTTTTATGTGTTATTTGCATATTACCATGTCAAACGCTGCACATAAACTTAAAATAAATTTCACTCATTTTTAATGGTATATGAGTCCAAGGAAGTCACCAGTCGAAAATAAAATCTTTCACATCTGAAAAAGAAAGAAATACAGTTAATATCCTTTAAATTAAACCCTAGATAGGATACAATAAATAAAAATCTGAATAACGCAGTAATCTGTGTTATCTAGCATCAAACAGCATCTAAGGAGATCAGACATGATTAATTTGATCATTGGTAAAAAGGGTAGCGGAAAAACCAGCAAGATGGTGGACGATTTAAATGCACGCGCTGTCGATCAGGCACAAAATGTCATTTGTATCGAATACGGCAGACGGCTTGATCGCAATGTCAAATACCAAATCCGCTTGATCGATATTTCTGAATATCCTGTCACTGGTTTTGATAACTTATTGAGCTTTATTTCCGGCATCTGTGCTAAAGACTACGATATCACACATCTTTATATTGATAGTATTTTTAAGGTGGCTCAATGCGAAGAAGACCTCGATGCCCTAACCACCTTTGTCACGAATCTCAATCACTTTTTAAAAGAACAAAAGTTTACTGTTCACATTTCTCTAAGTGCAGATCGGAACGATCTAAGCGACGCACTCTTGGAACAGGTTCAAGTGATTGAAGAAATCTAAACAAAAACCATTTAATTCGTGCATAAAAGTCGCCAGTTTCTGGCGACTTTTATCAAATACATTTTTCAGGAGGCATAAGAAGTATGGGGTTTATTAAGGAATTTAAAACATTTATTATGCGGGGAAATGTGCTCGACATGGCAGTCGGTGTCGTGATGGGCGGTGCATTTAGCGCCATTGTCAACTCATTTGTGGAAGATATCATCACGCCTGTGCTGGGTCTATTAACTGGTGGTATCGACTTTAAACAATTGGGCGTCACCATCGGAAAAAATCCAGCCGGAGAACCACTGGTCATCAACTATGGTAACCTGATTAACAATGTCATCAAATTCCTCATTATTGCACTGTTCATTTTCTTGCTCATTAAGAGTATCAACCATTTGCACGAACGTGTTAAACGGAATAAAGCAGAAGAACCTGCCGAAGAAGCAGCTCCTGCACCAACCGAATTGGATATTCTGCAAGATATTCTCGCTGAATTAAAAGCACAAAAATCCACTGCTACAGATGAGGTTAATCAATGAACCAAACACTTGCTGTGCTTGTCGAAAATAAGGCTGGGGTGCTCACACGCATCACCAACCTTTTTTCGCGCCGTGGCTATAATATTATCAGCTTGGCTGTCGGCATGACTCAATCTGAAGATGTTTCCAGAATTACCTTAACCACCTCCGTCGAGCCAACCCAAATGCCTCAGATCTTAAAATTGCTTTATAATATGCCAGATGTCATTTCCGCCAAAGCACTTGCGCCAGACGATTATGTTTCTCGTCAATTGATTTTTATTAAAGTCAGAGCAACAGCCGAAAGCAGAGGCGATATCCAACAAATTGTCTCCATTTTTAGAGGTCATGTTGTCGATCTATCACCTTCTACCATGACCATCGAAATCAGTGGCAATGACTCCAAATTAGCGGCACTTAAGACCTTATTAGAACCTTATGGTATTTTAGAACTTGTCCGCACCGGCATTATCGCCATTGAACGTGCGGATGCACAACTGTATTTTGAAGCTGCACCGGCAGCACCATCGATACAATCAACCATCGAGCGAGGAGTTCCAGATGAAACGAATCTATAAAGAGGCAGAATGTCAAACAGGCGCACTAAATCACAAAGTGATTGCGATCATCGGATATGGCAGCCAAGGTCATGCCCATGCTTGCAATCTAAAAGATAGTGGTCATACAGTCATTATTGGATTACCCGAATCTAGTCAATCGCGTGCAAAAGCCACCGAAAAAGGTTTTTCCGTCTATTCGACAGCCGAAGCCGTCAAACAAGCAGATGTTGTCATGATTCTGATTCCAGACGAAAAGCAAGCAAGCGTCTTTAAACAAGATATCGAACCCAATTTAAAAGAAGGTTCTGCCATCGCTTTTGCACATGGTTTTAACATCCACTACGGCACCATTGAGCCGCCAAAAAATGTGGACGTTTTTATGATTGCTCCAAAAGGTCCAGGTCATACCGTTCGCCATGAATATACCCTTGGACGTGGTGTCCCTGCCCTGTTTGCCATTTATCAGAATTACACTGGACGTGCCCAAGAATTAGCTTTTGCCTATGGCCAAGGGATTGGTTGTGCCCGTGCTGGATTGTTGGAAACAACCTTTAGAGAAGAAACAGAAACCGATTTATTCGGTGAACAGGCCGTTCTCTGCGGCGGAGTGGCTGAATTAATGAAAGCCGGATTTGAAGTTTTGGTAGAGGCCGGCTATGATCCTGAAAATGCATACTACGAGTGCATGCATGAAATGAAGCTCATCGTCGATATGGTCTATCAAGGCGGCCTTAACTTAATGCGCTATTCCATTAGTAATACGGCTGAATTTGGCGACTACAGTGTGGGAAAACGGATTATCACCGCTGAGACAAAAGAAGCCATGCGCAAGGTTTTAAAAGAAATCCAGGATGGCACCTTTGCACGCAATTGGATTCTTGAGAATCAATCTGGGGGGCTGAGCTTTAAGCGTCAAAGAGCGCTAGAGCGCGAACACCCGATTGAAACAGTTGGCCAAAATCTGCGCAATCTGATGAGCTGGAATGATGATATCGAAATTTAAAAGAGGCAATTTCTGTGTTTGATTTGGATCGTGTACAGCTTAAAGTTATTTTGCTTTATCTTGTCCATTGTCAACCGGGCGTATCTTGGCAAGAACTCATGAATTTGGCACTGTCTTCCCTGTTTATGGACTATTTTGACTTTGCTCAATTAGCCAATGAATTGGTCGCAGATGGATTTATTCTGCTAGAAACCAAATCTACAGAAGATCGCATGGATACATCGACCAAAGAACACCAGCGTCACTGTTATCTGTCCACAGAAGGCAGTGAAATTCTAGAAACAACTTTGCCAAAACT
Organism: Bacillota bacterium; assembly: GCA_023420715.1. GTDB lineage: Bacteria > Bacillota > Clostridia > Saccharofermentanales > Fastidiosipilaceae > JAEZVR01. Next base: position 13,079 of record JAEZVR010000130.1, read on the forward strand.
AAACGAAGTCGTTCTCGATGTGTTGAACCAACTCATGTCAAACTTGCCAGACGAAACGACCCAATCTCGCGTCGATGCGCAAGTCAGATTAGCACTCGATTTGACTTCGGAAGTTTCGTTAACACTCAAAGAAGGTGGAAAAAACCTGGTTTCCATTCATTTAGGACAATTGCCCAACCAGGATATGGCCTATCGTTGTCGCAATACTTGGCTGACGCATTACGAGACACTCTATCCAAAAATACTTGCCCTTTTAACATCTAACGATGATTTATCCTAAAAAAAATCCGCTTCCTGAGAAGCGGATTTTTAATTATTCAGCAACGCTAAAATCATCTTTCGAAGCGCCACAGAGTGGGCAAACCCAATCTTCTGGCAAATCTGCGAAAGCGGTGCCTGGTTCGATGCCGCTATCTGAATCACCTTCTGCAGGATCATAGATATAGCCACATAAATCACACACATATTTTTGCATAATGTTACCTCCTCTTCATGTAAAACATGATCATTATAACGAAAGCGCTCAAAAAAAGCACGCTCAAAATCAACGTTCTTATTTGACATTCAGAATAATTT
>JAEZVR010000025.1 GCA_023420715.1 Bacillota bacterium
TTTTTTACCTACCTGTGGGAACGCTGACGTGATCAATCAGGCTGCACCACATGTCTTCACTAAAGCTGATGTTCGTGATGTCTTCAAGCTTATCATCGAACTGCAAGGCATCAAATCTATCTGCCCGATGTGAGGCATCATCGTGACCTTTTTATTGAAATGTCAGGCATATCCATTTAGAATGCTTTTCATGGATGTATTATCTTTTCATCATCTGTCTGTTTTGTTAACAGAATCGATAGATGCCCTAAATATTAAGCCAAATGGCACCTATGTTGACTGTACGACGGGTGGGGCAGGCCATTCTCAAGCGATCCTAAAATGTCTAGGATCAGACGGCATGCTCATTTGTTTTGATCAAGATCGGGAAGCCCTTCAAGTTGCCAAAGCACGTTTAGCAGCCCTAAAGTGTCCAGCCAAATTAATTTTTATCCATCGTCCATTTGGTGAAATTAAAGCTGCGTTGGCTTCATTAAATATTTTTCATGTGGATGGTATTTTGGCAGATTTAGGGGTTTCATCTTTTCAATTAGATGAGGCTAGACGCGGTTTTTCTTATATGCATAATGGGCCTTTGGATATGCGGATGAATCAGCATGCCGCTGTCGATGCAGCAGCATTGTTGGCCAATTTATCGGAAGAGGCGCTCGTCCGTATCTTCAAGCAATATGGGGAAGAAAATCATGCGCATTTGATTGCCCGAGCAATTGTTCAGCAGCGCCAGACAAAGCCTTTATTAATGACATCTGACTTGACAGAACTTATCTTTAAGGCGATTCCCAATAAGGCAAGGAAGGAGAAACAGCATCCAGCAAAACGTGTTTTTCAGGCCTTAAGAATTGCGGTAAATCAAGAATTAGATCAATTAGAGCAGCTCCTCCAAGACGGATTAAGTCTTTTAAAACCAGGTGGGCGTTTTGCCTTGATCAGTTTTCATTCCTTGGAGGATCGCTTAATTAAGCAGGCTTTTAAGCAGTGGGAACAGCCGTGTATCTGTCCATCTCATCTGCCTTGTGTTTGTGGGTTAAAACCGCTTGGGCGTTTGGTTGATGGGCGTAAAGGTATCGTTGCTTCTGCGGATGAAATTAAACATAATCCCAGAGCTAGAAGTGCTCGTTTGAGAGTCTTTGAGCGGAATGAAGAGGTTTTCCATGAATCAGCAAAACGCTAAGCGGGGTTCGAAAATATCTCGTTTGCCAAAATCGACAAAAAAGCGCTTCAAAAAACATCCAGTTTTTCAGGGATTGGCGGTTGTATTATATATTACATTTATGTTTGGTTTGATTTTAAATAATCAATCTAAATTAATAGAAGCAGGCTTTGATAATGCACGTTTAGAAAATCAAATTGAGCGATTGCAGGTTGCGATTACACAGTTAGATAGTGAGCGGTCCAAACGGACAAATTTATTGGCTGTGCGCAAGAGAGCCTTCGAGCTCGGTTTGAATTTGCCGATTGCACAGCAAATTTTAATGGTTAATGTCCCGACCCAAGATCAGGTGATTGTTTATGACGCCATTGATCAAGATAATATCAAGGGTTCGAATTCTGAAACTCAGCAGTCGACATCGCCTTAATCTGCTTTATCTCAAGAATAGATGGGAATAGAAATACGGATGAAGTCGTCTCAAGCTAATCGATCTAAACAACAAATCAAAGGCATGCGGTTTATGACAATCCTCATGTTTCTTCTCGTTGTTGCCATTTTAGTCAAAATGGTTGACTTACAGTTAATTCATCATCATGATAATGCGCAACGGGCCTCTTTATTGCATTATTCTGATACGATTGATAGCCCTAAGCGCGGGTCGATTTTAACATCTAATGGTACAAAACTTGCTGTGACCACTTATGCCTATACGATTGGTTTAACACCCAAGGATTTGTTATCAATTAAGGATCCCCAGATCAAAAAAGCAGATATTATTCAGTCTTTATCCGACCTTTTAAATTTGCCGCTTGAGACCGTGCAAAAAGCTGCGGCCCAAGTGGATAAAGTCTATGTGCCGTTGGTTAAAAATGTTGATCGCCCGGCTTATGAAAAACTCAAATCCTATATGGAGACCTATGATATTGGCGGGATTGCCATTAACACGGATTTTAAGCGTCAATATCCCGAGCCGGATTTGGCGCCAGAGGTCGTTGGCTTTACCAATCGGGTTGATCAATATATTGAAGGGGTAACTGGTCTGGAGTCGCAATATAATGACTTGTTATCGGGACAGCCGGGCTTCCAATATGGTGAGGTTGACAATTATACAAAATCTGAACTGTATTTTTCTTCAACAATTCGTCAGCAGACCGAGAATGGTTTTGATGTTGTGACGCATTTAAACAGTGAAATACAGTTGGCATTAGAACAGGAATTGGAATATGTTGCAGACATTACCAATGCTCAAAAAGGTGTTGTCGGGATTGTCATGAATCCCAAAACAGGTGCCATTTATGCGATGGGGCAATCTGGAAGTTTTGATCCAAACCAACCAATGGCAATGCCTAAGGGGCTCGTTCTCAAATCTGATGAAGAATGGGATCCGTGGGAAAATAAGGATCAAACGAATTTATTGACATCTAAAATATGGTTAAACCGAGCCATCTCAGAAACCTATGAACCAGGATCGACCTATAAGGCGATTACGGCAGCAGTTGCGCTTGAAGAAAAAGCGGTAAAGGAAGACCAGCGTTTTAGTGATTTGCCGATCAATGTTGGTGACTGGACAGCTTATCCGATTAAATGTTCTATCTATCCGTTGAATCATGGTATAGAGACCATGGAGGAAGGCTTATGGCACTCTTGTAACCCAGTTTTTGTTCAAGTTGCTCAACATATTGGGATTTCAACCTTTTATCGATATGTTCAAGCTTTCGGGCATTTGAGTAAAACGGGGATTGATTTACCTGCAGAAGCGGTTGGTTTAAACCATGAAAAAAATCCAAATGAGGTTGATTTGGCGGTGTGGTCTTTTGGGGAGCAATCCACCTTAACGCCCATTAGTTTAATCAATTCATTTGCGGCGATTGGAAATGGCGGGTCTTTAATGATGCCGCAGGTTTTTGACTATGCGATGAACCAGCAGGGGCAAAAGGTGGTCACTTCCGCTCCAAAACTGATTCGCCGTGTGATTTCCGAAAAAACCTCTCAGAAGATGCTCGACTACCTAAGGGGGGTTGTGACGAAGGGCAGTGCGCCGACTGCTGAGATCATTGGCTATCATGTTGTTGGCAAAACAAGTACGGCGTCGCATGGTGAACAAGATGAATTGGTGGATATTTCTTTTTGTGGGTTGTTGCCTAAAGAAGATCCAGAACTTTGTGCACTGGTTATTGTTTATGAACCAACACCTGCTACAACTTCGACCGCTGCGCAATATGCAACCCATCAAATTATGAAACGTGCTGCGCGTATTTTGAATATTGCGCCTAATTATACGGCGGAAGATTATGCCATGTTAGAGCGTCAGATTAGTCTGCCAAATTATGTGGGCCGTTCATTGTATGAATCACGCATCAGTTGCAGTGCGAATCAGATGAAGGTGTTCTTGAATGAAGGCGCAGATAAAAATCCATGGAGTAAAACAACGGTAGCTTATCAATATCCTGCAAGCGGTGACCAAGTATTGGGTGACGCCATGATCTATTTGTCAATGGATGCGAATGCGAAGGAAATTCCAACAGTCAAGGTTCCAGATTTTAGAGGTTTAACGGTGGATGAAGCGATGCGTGTGGCAGAGCAGGCACATTTAAATTTAAAAAAGAAAAGTGGTCAGTTAAGTCAGCAGATTCTGCGCCAAAGTGTTCAACCCGGTGAATCAATTTCTCAATTTAGCATTATTGAGTTGGATTTTTCCTCATGAAAAAAGATTTAGGACAGTTGTTAAAAGAGGTGGATTACACAGGTGTTGTGGGGTCAAATGCCATCCAGATCAATCAGATTGTTTATGATTCGCGTTGTGTCTTGGAAGGTAGTCTTTTTGTTTGTATCAAAGGGGCGTATGTTGATGCTCGACAATATTTGTTAGAGGCCATCCGATCTGGTGCAAAGGCGATTATTCTAGAAGAGTCTGATCGTCAATGGTGGGTAGATGTCATACAGCCATCTGAATGTTTGACCGCGGTGACTTGGATTTTTGTGCCGGAGGCTCGATTAGCGCTTGCTCAGGTATCGGCTGCTTTTTGGGGGCATCCTGCACGAGATTTTTGTTTAATTGGTTTGGTTTCACAGCATCAGTCTTATTACAATATTTCCTTTTGGGCAACTTGGTTAATGCGGTTAGGCTATCGAGTAGGCTGGCTGTTTGAAAACTGTATTTATGTTAATCATGAACCGTACTTTCAGGGTAGAAATCACCTCTCTCCGCCAGAAATACAGGCTGCCGCAGAGCGATTTAGGCTATCTGATGTGGATGTGGTTTTATTGCCGGTCACTCCGATGGATTTTAAGCTTTTTCGGGTGGCGGCTTTGCCTTTTTCGTTGTTGATTGATGTAGATGGTTGTTCGACAGGAACAGGTTTGTTTCACGACAGTCTTTTTTTCGATCCCGATATCCAGATCTATGTTTTAAACGAGCATCGCCTCATCCATTGGCAAACGAAGCAGATGATCAGTCAAGCCACCGATCTTAAGCCATCTTGTATTTTTTCCCTGCCTTTTAAAATACTTCAATTTGTTTTTGTGAAGGCACGCAAAGAACAGCTGCTGACGATTCCCATTCCAGATGAGCGTGCTCTGGATATTTTCATCGTTTCAGATGCCTTATCGGATCATTTGACGCAGGTTTACCCTGATAGATTCAATGCATTCGTCTCTTCTCAAAGACTCATAGATGAATTGGTTTATTTTTATTATGATCATCAGTGGCAAACACCCAATGGTGCTTTGCTTGTTTTAGATGAAGCATGGCAGGCAGAAGATGTCGTCAGAACGATACAGGCTTATCGTTCCTTTTGTTCTGGTAAGCTTCGAGTGCTTTATGGTGCCTCGGGAAATCGCAACCGTCAGCATAGACGTTATGTTGGCCAATGTTGTCATCAAATGGCAGATCAGGCCTTTTTCACGCTGACACATGGTCGGGGTGAACCGCCTCAACAGATTTTAGCCGATCTAACTTCAGATTGTTGCGATTCATCTCATACATTCGAACGACGGGATGAGGCGCTTGCAGCGTTTATTGGCTCAGCAAGACCAAGCGACATCTTGATTTTGTTGGGAAAAGGTATGGATAATTATGAAATGAATCGTGCGAAAGTTAGGGTGCATTCAGATATATCCTGGCTGGACTCACACTTGGAAAGGGCATCTTATGCAGGCATTTCAGTTGGCTCGCTGGATTGATTGGCTCAAATATCTAGATGATTCGGTTCGCTATACAGCACCTGTTGGGGCGCTTTTAGATCAGTATTTTTCTGTTGTTTCCACGGATACGCGTACTTTGGATCAGGACGCCATCTTTGTGCCTTTGGTCGGTGAGCGATTCGATGGTCACGATTTTATTCCGTCGGCATTACAAAAGTCTGGTGTTGTGGTTTTATGTCAACACGACCATCAACTGTCGCTGAGACAGGCGCTTCAGCAGGCTGGGTTGTCAGATGTACTTGTGGATTATCCAATTATTTTTGTGGCCAATACTTATGTCTCTTTTAAAGCTTTGGCGGGCGGATATCGTAAAGCATTAGCTTGTCCAGTTATTGCAATTTCTGGTAGTGTGGGTAAAACGAGCACGCGAGATATGATTGGTTCGGCTTTGGCTCAATGTCGGGTGGCTAAAACCGTGGCGAATTTAAACAATTCAATCGGTGTATCACAGACGATTTTGGCAACACCAGAGGATGCTCAGTTCTTGATTCTGGAAATGGGTATTGATGGACCGAACCAAATGGCAGAATTGACGGAGATTGTTCAGCCGGACTATGCTGTTTTAACGGGTGTAGGGCACTCTCATATCGAAAATTTCCCAGATCGCCAGGCTTTAATTTCTGAAAAAGCAGGGATATTTTCCCATTATCCTCATCCTAAATTACTGGTTTTAAATGCGCGCGATCAAGCGACGTCCGAGCTTGCTTTTCAGGCGATGTCACTAGGCATCAAAGTGATTCTGGTTGCTGTTTTTGAAGCGTCGGACATTGCTGCGTCAAGAGCGCTTCGCAATCAATTCCGCCAAGACTTATCCAAATGGAAACAGTTGGATGCAAAACGGGATGCAAATTGTTTCGGCGGTTTTTGGATGGGATTTATTCGCTCAAGTGACTTTTATCAAACAGAGGCCTCTTTGTCGATTTACAGCTTGGATTCTTGTGAAGCCCCGTCGAAAACCACCAGCGTTTATTTGCCTTTTGGTGGTGTGCATCATCTGGTCAATGCCTTGTTTGGCTTGGTATTTGCGTCTGAATTTCATTTGGATATGGATCGAGCGATTCAAGATTTAAAAGGCTATAGGCCGACGGGTTCTCGGCAGAAAATCGAAAAAATCGGTAAAATAATATTGATCGATGATGCATATAATGCGAGCCTAGAATCGATGCTTTCCGGATTATCACTTGTCAAAATGGGACAACAAGCTGGTCATCGAACCTTGGTTTGTTTGGCAGGTATCAAGGAATTGGGTCAATATGAAGACCATCTGTATCCGATTTTGGCGTCAGCGATTTTGGCAAATCCCCCAGATTACCTTTTATTGTTAGGGGAATTTGGCGAAACGATACGGACGCTTCTACATTGCCAAGCCAATACAGCGGGCAGGGAGATTGCGGATTGCAAAAATCGTATTCGTGTTTTTCGGGATCGCCAGTCTTTAACGGAGGCGGTATTATCTCTTGCTCAACCCAACGATGTGATCTATGTCAAGGGCTCTAATGCCTACGGCATGCAACAGGTGGCTCAGGCAGTTCGAGATTTTTATACAACGTTGTGTGAATGAAAGGAAGCGACAGTATGTCCATTTGGGTGTGGTGTGGTGGTCTTGCGGTTATCTGTTTTTTCTTAACAGTCTTGCTAGGACGTCCAATGATCAACTATTTGAAGAGAGACAAACTGAGTCAGACAGAACGAGAATATGGCCCTCAATCACATTTGAAGAAAAGTGGTACGCCAACCTTTGGCGGTGTTATTTTTTTGTTGCCTTTTTTCATTTTATCGGCAATTGTTTTGATGATCATCGGTGCGACCGCTTTATTGCCAACGATATTATTTATTTTTGTGATGAGTTGCATTGGGTTCTGCGACGACTATGTAAAGGTCAAAATCAATCAAGAAGGTTTATCGCCTAGAGCAAAATCCATCCCGATGCTGGTTGCGATTTGCATCTATGTGCTTTACGAATTGTATGGCCGTCATACGGCAGTTGTGATGGCTTTGCCATTTACGACAGCTGTCTGGCAGATTGATGGTTTATGGAAGATACTTTATGCGCTCGCGCTCGTGATTTATTTTTATGCGGTCATTAATGCCGTTAATTTGACAGACGGCGTGGATGGTCTTTTATCCGCTGTTACCCTGCCGATATTATGTGTTTGTGTTCTGTTAATCGGCACACTAAAAGATGGTCATCATCTGCATCATCCAAAGATGTTGGTGGTGATCTTTGCCTTAATTGGCGCGTTACTCGGTTTTTTGTGTTTTAATCGCCATCCAGCACAGGTGTTTATGGGCGATACAGGATCATTAGGGATCGGAGCTGCTGTTGGCGTACTTGCTTTTTACATTCAGCGCCCCTGGCTGATTCTTTTTGCAGGTTGCATTTATGTCGCCGAAGCAGGATCTGTTGTGTTGCAGGTTGCCTATTTTAAACGGACGGGCGGTAAGCGGATCTTTCGAATGAGCCCAATTCATCACCATTACGAGTTAGGTGGATGGTCCGAGAAAAAAGTTGTGTGGCGATTTGTTTTGGTGACGATTTTAGGTTGTGTGCTTGGCGTGCTTTCTTGTTTGCCTTCTCTTCTTGCTTAATCGATTTTTGTTAACCTTGAGCTATGTTAAACTTAAAGGCACGGTTAAAGTCGATTAAAGGAGGTTGACCTTGCGCCGAACCAAAGCACCAAAGCCATTTTCAAATGGGCATTTGACCGTTGGTGGCCATGCCAATGATCAGCGATCCGATCTGGGGTTGTTGAGTTTATTTATTATCATGCTTTGTTTTGGCTTGCTCATTTTATTTAGTGCGAGTATGACGCTTGCACTTAGAATTGATAATCAGCAAGCTTGGTATTACGTCGGGCGTCAGATTATTTTTTCAGGTGCTGGTCTGCTCATTTGTTGGTTCTTGAATCGACGTGATCTGAAGCGCTTTGCGAGCATGCAAACCTTAAAATACATCTGCATTTTTGTTTCGGTGCTTTTAATTCTTGTACTTATTCCGGGTATAGGGGCAAATATTAATAATCAAAGACGGTGGCTTAAACTGCCCTTTAACTTATTGTTTCAGCCCTCTGAGTTTGCCAAATTGGCCATTATTTTTGGCGGTGGATGCTACTATCCCTGGCTTCATCGCAACCGAAAAAAAGGGCGCTTTAAACGCTTGTCTGGCTTTAAAGCGATTTGGCGCGATTTTTTATTCGATATGGGCTATCCCGGTTTGATGGTTTTGTTTTGGTGTTTTTTAATTCTCCAACAATCCCATTTTTCGGCTGCAATGATTCTTGTTGCAGAATTATTGATTGTCTTTTTGGCTGCTGGATTAAAAAAGTCGTCTTGGCAATTATTGGGATTCATGATTTTTGCTTTTGTGGCCTTCTGTGCACTCATTTTAGTTGTGGCAGGACCAGCGATTGCGGAATGGATGAAAGATAGTCCCCGTATGGCGCATATTATCAGTCGCCTTGCATCCTTTAAAGGTGCGACGAATGATACGTCATATCAGCCACGCCAAGCCTTAATTGCGATTGGTTCTGGTGGCTTGACAGGTGTCGGACTTGGTCGAGGCATCCAAAAATATAATTATTTGCCAGAAGCGCATAACGATTATGTGTTTGCCATTATTTGTGAAGAACTTGGTTTTTTAGGCGGTCTGGTTGTCTTGTTGCTTTTTGTCGCTTTTCTCTTAAGAGGGATGATGATAGCCTATCGCGCTCGGCAATATTATGGCCGTATTGTTGCTTGTGGATTTGCTTCATTAATTACGTTGCAAGCCTTTTTAAGCATGTCGGTCAATCTCCAGGTGATTCCAGCCACAGGTGTGTCTTTACCGTTTTTCAGTTATGGCGGCACCTCCAACATCTTTTTTATGATTGGTATTGCTTTTTTATTAAATATTTCCAAATTTTCGTTGGGCACAGATCAAATTAACGCGACAAAGGCTCCGCAACAGATCGATAACCAAGCGGAACTGGGGACGGGGACGCCAGCCAATCGTCAATTGGATCGGCATTTCACGGCTTCTGGGGCTGCTCAGTTGCGAGGTGGCAGTCAAGATCGTAGCCATCAGGGAGGGACAACATGGCACAAGTGAGCCCACAGACTGTGATTTTTGCAGCGGGTGGTACGAGTGGACATATACACCCTGCTTTGGCGATTGCAGAACGTTTGAAGGTCGTCAGACCAGAAATGAATCTGATCTTTTGTGGTACTGCAGACGGTTTAGAAGCTCATTTGGTGCCGCGTGCGGGCTTTGCGTTTTGCCCGATTAAGGCGGAGCGTTTTCCTAGGCGGGTGAATGGTCAGCTGGCAAAGGCGATTCGTGCTTATCAAAAAGGCCGTCAACAGGCCGCTGATTTAATACGGCAACATCAAACGGTGGCTGTCGTTGGCACAGGTGGTTTTGTCTGTGGTCCGTTATTAGGTGCGGCCAAACAACTAGGCGTACCACGTCTGATTCATGAACAAAATGCATATCCGGGTCGTAGCAATCGCTTGATGTCCAGAGGCGCAGAATTAGTTTGCATTAGTTATGAGCAAACGCGATCTTATTTTAAACGTGCGCAACAGGTGATTTGCACCGGGAATCCAGTACAAGAGGTTTTTAAATACACAGAAAGGGCTCAGGCCAGAGCACGATTGGGGCTGCCGCTTGATCAAAAAATCATACTTGCGATGGGTGGGAGTCTTGGTGCAGCGAAGATTAACCAGACCGTCCTATCTTTTTTAAAAAGCAATCCGGATTTTGATGCGCTCGTCATTATGGCATGTGGTCAAAAAATGTATGAAGAAACCTTGGCGAAGTCAGCGGGTCTTCAACCGGATCGGATACAGGTTCATCCGTATTTATACAATATGCACTTATATATGGCTGCCGCGGACTGTTTAATTTGCCGCGCGGGTGCCATTACCTGTGCCGAAATTGCCGCTTTGGGTCGCGCCGCCATTTTAGTGCCTTACCCTTATGCTGCAGCAGATCACCAAACGGTTAATGCAAAAGCTTACAGCGATATTGGTGCGGCAATTTTATGTCCAGATCAAGATTTAACCGTGGACTGGTTGGAAAATCATTTGTTCGCTTTAATACATGATGACGAAAAACGAAAAGCAATCGAGACTGCTGTCTATACTCAGGCAAAGCCAGATGCGGTTAAGGATATCGTGACAGGCCTTTGTCAGCTGATCGATAAGGGGGGCGCGTCCATTGATTAAACGCAGGCGAAAACCGCGCGCCTCATCTGCTTCAACCCCGTCTCAGGCTTTAAAGGTTGGTGTTCCCGTGAAAAAGAGGGCAACATCTAGAGCGATGCAGTCTGAGCCATACCAGCATTCTGAGATTAGACGGCGACCGTCAAGCAGCTTGCCGACGAGGCACCCCAAGGGTGAACGACGTTCTCGAACGGTGCAATCGTCTGAGTCGTTTGTTCAAAAAAAACGGCAAATGTCTTCCCGGTCCACCTCACGTCGTCAATTACCGCGCAGGCGTTTACGGCATCGATTTGTGGTTGGTCTGCTTGTTTTGGCTTTGCTCATCCTTTTATGTTATGCTTTGCCCCAGTTTCGGGTCTATAAGGTGGAGATTTCAGATCAGCTGTATTTGCCTAAAGCAGTTTTAGAAAAAGAAGCTCGTTTGCCCCTTGGTTTCCACATTTTTAGTTTGAGCAATGGCAGCTGGAAAGATCGCATTTTGGGTCGGTTAAAGCGGGAAGAAACGGCTTTAGCGGCCAATCTGTCGAGTTTGACAGATGTATCAATTCGATTTCGTTTTCCATCTACACTTTGGATCAGTGGCAAGCACAATGGTCATTTTTACTATTTTCAGACACCGCAGCAGGTTTTGGTAATCGACGATTCTGGCTATATCTTTGGTGTGGGAGATTCCCCATCAACGGCCTTGGCGGATGCGGCATCGGTTGTTCCCTCACTAAATGATGGTGTGGTCATTTTGCCACAGTGGCGATATCTGGGATATAGCAAAACAATGGCCCCCAATGAATCTCTAAGCCTTCAATATCAACGCTATGAGCGCTTACCCTTAACTTGGATACAGGGGATGGAAGCGTGGCATCAACTCAAAGCACAATTGGAATTGGTGGATCAAAAAACGCCTTCAGATTGGGCATATGCACCTCAAGTTGATGCGTTTGAGGTAGATGATCGCAGTTTTTTCTTTAATCTGAATCTCCAAGGTTTGGCAGATATGAGCGATGAAGCAGCTGCGGCCATTCATCAAGTGACGATTCGGATTTCAAAAGTGAGTGCTCAAGCGCAAATACGCTGGTTAAAAAATGCTTTAAAAATGGGATATCTCAATAATTTGGGAGAAGGTGTATTGGATCTATCTCATCCGCAATATATCTTTGTTCCAAAAGCACAGTGGGTTGTAGATCCGTTTGGTCAGACAGAAGGAAAGCGTGGTTCGTCGACAACGGGTCCTCAAACAAGTGAGTCATCTGTTTCTGAAGTGCCTTCTACAGCATCTCAAATGTCGGAATCTATCCCACAGATGCCGCCTGAAAATACCCAATCTCGGAACATATCTACGACTTCGACTAAACCGCAGTTAGATGATTCGATCGAGTTTGCAACCCGTCAAACACCTTCGCCATAATCAGAACTTTTAACAATTTTGCAACAAAATAGCGGCGCTTATGTTTCAATCCTGTATCGGTTTGAATTAAGGTCGATTGACGCTTTAAATTGGTCATGATGTCATGATCTGTAGGGGTGTTGACAGATGCCTCATAAATTGTCATCATGATGACTAGATATTTTCGTTGCGCAAATATGACAAAATGATTACAAATCAATACGGTATGGACGTTTATTGTCAACGTAGCAGAAAATAAGATTCAATTGTACTGGCATGGTTGTTTGAAAGGGGATGTCTAAATTGGTGGATATGGCAGGAAAGAATCCTGTTGGTTTTGCAACAGATCGCGGAACTTTGGCAGTTATTAAGGTCATTGGTGTTGGCGGCGGAGGCTGTAATGCGGTAGAGCGCATGATCGAAAGTGGTGTTCGAGGCATCGAGTTTGTCGCGGTTAATACAGACCATCAGGCTTTAGATCGCTCCAATGCAAATCAGACGATTCAAATTGGCGAAAAATTAACGAGAGGCTTGGGTGCAGGTGCTAATCCCGAAATTGGTGCGCGCGCAGCCATGGAATCTAAAGATGAGATCGCAGCCGTGATTGCAGGCACAGATCTGTTGTTTATCACAGCCGGTATGGGCGGTGGTACTGGCACTGGTGGTGCACCAGTGGTGGCACAAATTGCGAAAGATTTAGGTGTATTGACGGTTGGTGTTGTCACTCGACCATTTAGCTTTGAGGGCGCGCAACGCCGTGCAAATGCAGAACAAGGGATCCGTGAATTAGAAGCAAATGTGGATTCACTCATTATTGTCCCCAACGATAAGTTGCTAGATATTGCAGATGATAATACCTCTTTGAGCGACTCATTCTCAATGGCTGATCAAGTTCTAAAATATGGTGTGTCCAGTATTTCTGATCTAGTTGCAGTACCTGGCTTGATTAACCTGGACTTGGCTGATGTTCGTCGCGTCATGGTCGGTGCAGGTGTCTGCCATATGGGTATTGGCCGTGCCAGCGGAGAAGATAGAGTCGATATTGCCATTCAGGATGCCTTGCATAGTCCATTGCTGGATACAAGCATTGAAGGGGCTCACCGCCTGATTGTGAATTTTACAGGCGGCAAGGATATGAAACTCAAAGAAGTGAGCAAAGCTTCGACCATTGTGCGTGATGCAGCTTCTCCTGATGCAGAAATTATCATCGGTGCTGTGGTTGATGAGAACCTTAATGATGAGTTAATGGTTACGGTGATTGCTTCAAATTTTGCTTCTCCAGAAAAAAAGACGATTAAGGCACCCGTCCAGACTGCTTTTGGACAAGGGAGAACAGATCAACCCAAGCAAACACCAGATATCCCAGATTTTTTAAACACAAGACAAGTGACACGTCCAGCACAGTCCAATTACACGAGTCAGGGGGTTCGTCAACCGCGCGAAACAACCGAAACGACTCAACCTGGATTTGTGCCACGTCAAGCGGCACCGATCGAAGGTCAGCGGCCTGCTTATTCGCAACAGCGTCGGTCTGTGCCACAAACAAAGACGAATCAGACAACGTCTAAAAAACCTGCTAAGGGTAAACTTTTCCCGTGGTTTTTCGAAGATACAGATGACCAATATGATGAATAAATCTTGGAGCATCTAATTTAAAATAGATAAGGACGATTGTATGAAATGTCCATCGTGCCAAAAAGATAACGATCGGGTCATTGATTCTCGTCCATCCGAGGATGGAAGTGCTATTCGACGCCGCAGAGAATGTAATCACTGCGGCGCTCGTTTTACAACTTATGAACGGGTGGAGCATTTGCCGCTGATGGTCATTAAGCGAGGTGGTAATCGAGAACCTTTCCATCGCGATAAAATTGTCAGAGGGCTGGTCAAAGCTTGCGAAAAAACAACATTAACCGCGCAAGATATTGAAGAAATCGTTGATTTGGTGGAAAAAGATCTGTTAAAGCATCATTTGCGTGAGGTGCGATCAAAAGAGATTGGCGAAGTGGTGATGCAGTATTTGTTGCCCTATAATCAGGTTGCTTACATCCGTTTTGCTTCCGTATATCGCGAATTTAAAGATGTTCGCTCGTTTATTGATACAATTCGAGCTTTTAGTGAAATGGCTGATCAACTGTAATCTTCATATGATAGAATGAACCAAGCCTTGCATGCGATGGGCGGGGTTGAAGAAGATGTGAAAGAAAGGGCGATCATGGATACACAAACGACACGTGTTCTCATTGTCGATGATGATGAACACATATTGGAATTACTATCTCTTTATTTCACAAAAGAAAAATATGATGTTGTGACCTGCTCTGATGGCATGCAGGCGATTCGCACATTTCAAGATACCAATCCAGATCTTATATTGTTGGATTTAATGCTTCCGGGTAAGGATGGATATGACATTTGTCGTGAGATTCGCAAGACGTCCAATGTGCCGATTTTGATGTTAACAGCTCGAGGAGACACGTTAGATACTGTCGTTGGCCTAGAGCTGGGGGCAGACGATTATATTCAAAAGCCTTTTGATACAAAAGAATTGCTTGCCCGTGTGCGTGCAGTATTGCGTCGCACGCAGAGTGCCCCTTCACCACAAGAAAAAGGTAAGCCAATTTTAAAAGAAGAGTTGGTGATTTACGATGGCTTGATCATTAATAAATCGCAATATGTGGTTGAATTGGACGGCAAAAATATTGATATGCCGCCGAAAGAACTTGAACTATTTTATTTTTTGAGTATCTATCCGAATCGCGTCTTTACGCGGGAACAATTGTTAGCCAATATATGGGGATATGATTTTTATGGCGAATCTAGAACCGTGGATGTTCATATTAAACGTATCCGGGAAAAGGTAGAAGCAATTGGCGAAACCTATGGTTGGAAAATTAATACGGTTTGGGGGGTTGGCTATAAATTTGAAACCGATCAAACACCCCGTTATAAGAGCGTATGACAACTTCAGCGTATATAGATTCAACACAAACCGGCGGACGTTTTCGGCGTAACCGTCGGTTTTTGCGTTCTTTTTCGGCGCGCATGATCTTATTTTTGGTCATTATTATTATCGCCATGTTTTTGTTGACAGCCTTGTCTTATTTTAATCAGCTCGATCGTTTTTTAACGGCTGAACATACCAAGACACTCACGCGCGTCGGCAATAATCTGTATGATTATGTTTCTACAGAATGGACTGAAGATCCACGTGAGTCGAGCGTTAGCAACATGATTAAATCGCAAATTACTTTTGTTGCACATTCGATTCAAGGTTATGTCTGGGGGGTTTACCCAAATGGCGCAGTCCATCAATCAACGGGCTATCCACAAAGCATGAGTCTGACACAAGTGGACAGCAAAACGGGAAATTTTCGCTTGCCTGATTCGGTGGTTGGTGATCATGTTCCACCCGAGGGTTATTTGTATGTTGGCGGTAACTATCTCGGCTTGTTTAACCATACTGGGGTTACTTGGATCTCTTATGTCAGGCCTATATTTAATGCTCAAGAAGAAGTTGTCAGTGTGTTGCAGATTCACCAACCCTTATCGGTGGCTTCAGAACGCAATACGATTTTTTTAAACAGTTTGTTGATTACGATTTTGCTTTCATTGTTGCTAGGTATCACCGTTGCCATTATTGCTTCAAAGCGATTGGTTAAACCACTTCGTGATCTTACCGATATGGCCATGCGTGTTTCGCAAGGCGATTTATCCGTTCGCGCACCTTTACCCAAGCGATTTGATCCAGAGAGCGAATTGGTCACTGCCGCAGATGAAGTCCATATGTTAAAGCGGACGTTTAATAACATGGTGGAAAAATTGGATCATTTTAATACGGATCGACGAGATATGATTTCCAGTATGTCCCATGATTTGCGCACCCCCTTAACATCTATTCATGGGTTTGTAACGGGTATGTTAGACGGAACCATACCCAGGGATCGATTCGAATATTATTTGGGGATTGTCGACAAAGAGACGCACCGCTTAACCGATATGGTGAATCAGATGCACGAAATGGCACTGTTGGAATCTCAAGGCTTGGATTATGATTTTAAACCTCAAGATGTGCAAGTATTAATCGGTGAGGTTATCGATACGCTAGAACCACAAATTCGGGATAAGCAATTGACGATTCAAACGAATTTTTTGAATCCCATATATCGCGGCTGGTTAAAACCTAATGATTGGCGCCGCGGGCCATGGGTCATTGCCGATGCCAAGCAATTACAACGTGTTTTCACCAATTTATTGGCAAATGCGATTAAATTCACACCGGCTCATGGCATTATTGCGTTGTCAACTGTTCGTCCAGTAACAGGGAATTTACTTGTCGTCAATGTTGAAGACAGTGGCATTGGCTTGAGTGAATCAGAATTTGATCTGGTTTTTGACCGCTTTTATAAAAGTGACCGTTCGCGGACAGGTCATAATGGCAGTGGTTTAGGTCTTTTTATCACAAGACAAATTTTGGCGGCCCATGGTCAGCATATTACAGCAGGTAAGAGTGTATTGGGTGGTGCAAAGTTTTCATTCACACTACAATTAACTCAGGAGAGATTATGGCAAAAGGGCGATTAGGAACTTCAATAAAAGCCAAGCAAGCACAGGCGAATGCCGTATTTGATGCGTTGGCTGAGTATTATGGCCCCGTGGATTGCACGTTGAATTATCAGGATGATCCGTGGCGACTATTAGTTGGTGCCATCTTAGCGGCTCAATGCACGGATGAGCGCGTTAATCAGGTGACTCCAGCCTTATTTGAACGATATCCAACCATTGAGGCGATGAGTCAGGCTTCCCCAGCACTGATTGAGCCTTTTATTAAAAGTTGTGGATTATTTCGGAATAAAGCAAAAGGTATCTATGGATCTGCTGTTAAATTGATGCAGGATTTCGGTGGTGTCGTCCCTCAGCGCCGAGAAGATCTTTTATCTTTACCCGGTGTCGGTCGTAAAATTGCCAATTTATTGATCGGGGATGTTTTTGGGGGACAGGCCATTGTTGTCGATACACATTGTGGACGATTGGCCAGACTGATGGGTTTTACGCAATCAAACGAGCCATACAAAATTGAATGTGATCTGATGAAGGTCGTACCTGAGCATCGCTGGTCGGCTTGGGGGCATTATATGGTCGAACACGGTCGTGCGATCTGTTCGGCAAGATCCCCTAAATGTGATCTTTGTCCAGTCGCAGCGTTTTGTCAGCAAGGACTAAAGGTTCGGCGTCGCACGCAACGGGACGCCAAGGTCATCTGAGGGAATTGACAGTGGTAAGCGAGCATCAAACCAACAAAGCTCATTTGCATCATAGCGATTCAGAAGATGCAAATCGGACGGGTACGATTTTGGACCTTCTGGCACCTTTATCTGTTTTGCCAGGGGTATCTACTCGCAGAATGAAGCTGTTTGAGAAGCTTGGTGTACGGACGTTATGGGATGCCCTGCGCCTTTTTCCGGTGCAATATGAAGATTGGCGAAATACCACGGCATTAGCGGAAATTAAACCAGGTCAAAATGTGGTTTTTTTGGCAACGATTTGCAAAGCGCCTACGCTTCAATATAAAGGAAAGCGATCGATCATCCGTTCGGTTCTTCAGGACGGTTCTGGGCAAATTGGGGTTATTTGGTTTAATCAGGCTTATTTAATGGATCGATTACACGTGGGACAGACTTATTTATTTCGTGGGAAAATCCAAAATCAGGGTCGGTATCTCAACATTGTCAATCCAACTTTTGTTCAACAAACGGCTGGAGAGGGTGAGCTAAAATCCCCTTTGGAAGATTATGCCTTGATTTCGTCAATGGGGGCAAAAAAACAGCAGCCAGCAGATACGGCTGTCCAGGGTGCAGAATATAAGCCCATCTATCCCCTGACGGCAGGCTTGACGCAAGGTGTTGTCCGTGGGGTGATTGACCAAATCTTAAAACAATATATCGGTCAATTATGTGATATATTGCCCCAAGGCGTACGGCGGCAATGGCAACTTTATGAAATGAATGATGCCTATCGGGTGATTCACCATCCGCCAGATGCTGAGGCATTGGAAGCGGCTAAAAAACGCTTGATCTTTGAAGAATTATTCATGGTGCAATTGGGATTGTCACGGATTAAAAAGGAACATCAATCTCAATTTGAGGCGGTTCCAATTTGTTTGACTGATGAACAGATTGAAGCATGGCAGCACATTAAAAATACGTTACCCTTTGTGTTGACAGAAGGGCAAAAAAAGGCGCTTCGTGACCTTTTATCCGACATGACAAAGTCCCGCCCGATGAATCGTCTGGTGCAAGGTGATGTTGGCTCTGGCAAAACAGTGATTGCTGCTTTGGCGCTGGCCGCGGTCTGTCTGGCCGGATATCAAGGCGTGATGATGGCGCCGACAAGTATTTTGGCGCAACAGCACTATGAGACCCTCCAGCGACAGATTGGTGATGTGATTCGTGTGGGACTTTTAACTGGGAAAACAACCGCCAAAGCGCGACAGACGCTTTTGTCAGAATTGGCCGATGGTCGTTTGCAAGTTTTGGTGGGAACACATGCCCTGATCCAAGAAGGCATTCATTATAAAGCTTTGGCGCTGGCCATTACAGATGAACAGCATCGTTTTGGGGTGCGTCAGCGGATACGTTTGGTTCAGGAAGGCGATCTGCGGCCACATGTTTGTGTGATGTCTGCCACCCCTATTCCGAGATCACTCGGTTTGATTTTGTATGGTGATCTGGATATTTCGATTGTGCATGAGCGTCCGCCTGGTCGCCAGCCGATTCAAACCTATATCGCACGCCCCACGGATCGGGAGCGGGTTTATCAATTGATGCGCAAAGCAGTAAAAGCAGGGAACCAGTGTTATCTGATTTGTCCGGCTGTTCATGCGTCTGAATCTGAGTTGTCTTTGCAAACGGCAACGAGCATTTATGAAACTTTTAATGCAACGGTTTTTCCGGATTTGCGAATTGGATTAGTTCACGGGAAGCTTAAAGAAGCAGAAAAGCAGCTTCAAATGGAGGCCTTTAAACAGGGCGAAATTGATATTTTGGTTGCGACAACAGTTGTAGAAGTGGGTGTGGATAATCCGAATGCGACGGTGATGGTGATCGAAAATGCGTCTCGCTTTGGACTGTCGCAGCTGCATCAGCTCAGAGGACGAATTGGGCGAGGATCGGCCGCTTCGATCTGTATCTTGATGGACGACCTACAGTCTGAGCGTGCAAGAGAGCGCTTGAGAACACTTTGTCAAACGGATGATGGTTTTGAATTGGCAGAGGCAGATTTGGCGTTGCGCGGACCTGGGGATTTTTTTGGTACCAGACAGCATGGCTTGCCAGAATTTAAATTGGCCAATTTGTATGAGCACCGCGAGCTTTTAGAAGCCGCTAAAGAGGCTATGGTTTGGCTTGGCGAACATCGATCTGTTTTAAACGCATCGGAGGGACAACAATTGGCTTACGGCATGCAGATGATGCTTGGCATATCGCCAGAAACGCCGGGCCTTTGAGCTAAAGGATAGAAATATGCCAAGAGTGATTTCTGGAAAATGTGGGGGCTTGTTGTTGAAAGCACCCAAAACAGATCAAACGAGGCCGACGACAGATCGAACCAAGGAGGCACTTTTTAGTATTTTAAGTGCCAATATATCATGGCCCGATACGGTTGTTGTCGATTTATATGCGGGCTCCGGACAATTGGGGATTGAGGCCCTCAGCCGAGGCGCCAAAAAAGCTTATTTTGTCGAACAGGTCGCTTCAGTTGCCCGTATGATTCGCACCAACTTGTCCCATTGTCGACTCGAGAACCTGGCAGAGGTGATGGTCTGTTCTGCGGGTGCTTTTTGTGCACGTTATGATCGGCTTGCACATCAGGCGCCAATTGATTTACTTTTAATGGATCCACCGTATCATCAAGCACTGGTCGAAGCCAAACAGATC
>JAEZVR010000092.1 GCA_023420715.1 Bacillota bacterium
GCCGAATATGGATACAGCTGCCCTCCGAGAATTGGTCAGAGATAAGCGGGTGTGTTTGACTGGGCATTTTACGTTTTTGCGTAAATCTGTTTTGCAAAATTGGATTGTTCAACACGGTGGCCGTTTAATCGAAAAACGAGATGAAGAGATTCAGATCTTCATTGCTGGCAAGGTGGGATTGAACAATCGAAAATGGAAAAGATTTAGGTGTTTTCAGACAAAAAATCGCCCCATCCAACTGGTAGATGAGGCGGCGTTATATGGCTTACTTGGCTGGTCTTGGCTCAATGCATCGGCTGTGTCGTTTCAGTTTGACAAGGAGAATCTGCTTGTCCGTTAGGCACGGGTGTTTGAGCTGTCTTTGGTTCGGGTAGGTTGAAGGCTTCTTTTAAAACCGTTCCCAGTGTTGCCAAGTGCTGAATATCTGAAGGTACAATAATTTTGGTCGCTTGACCATTCGCCACTTTGGTGAGTGTTTCTAAACTTTGAAGCGCAATCACCTGAGCATCAGCCTGGGCATCTTTGATCATTTTTAGACCTTGAGCGGTTGCCTGTTGAACCAACAGGATCGCTTGAGCTTGACCATCTGCTTCGCGGATCGCGGCCTCTTTTTTGGCTTCTGCACGTAAAATAGCGGCTTCTTTTTCACCTTCTGCCACACGAATGGCAGATTCACGTTTACCTTCGGCGCGCAGAATACTTTCGCGTTTTTCGCGTTCGGCTTTCATTTGGCGCTCCATGGCGGTTTGAATATCTTGTGGCGGAATAATATTTTTCAATTCGACACGGTTGACCTTGATGCCCCATGGATCGGTTGCATCGTCCAAAATATCCCGCATTTTATAATTGATAATATCCCTGGAGGTCAATGTTTCATCTAATTCCAGGTCACCAATAATATTGCGCAGCGTTGTTGCTGCTAAATTTTCAATGGCAATATTGGGATTTTCGATACCATATACAAAAAGTTTGGGATCGGTAATTTGGTAGAAGAGAACCGTGTCGATTTGCATGGTGACGTTGTCTTTTGTAATGACGGCTTGAGGTGCAAAATCGAATACTCTTTCCTTTAGAGAGATAACTTTCGCAACGCGGTCAATAAAAGGCATTTTGATGTGCAAGCCGGCCTCCCAGGTTTCCTTATAAGAGCCCAGCCGCTCAATGACAAACTTATGAGCTTGCGGCACAATGCGCACACAGCGCAAGAGGCCAATGATGGCAACAATGATGAGGATGACGATCCAAACGGTGCTGCCCGCCTCGATATTCAGGAAACGCTTTAATACAGTTACAGTTGGCAACATATGAATTACACACCTTTCTGTTTTTCGGAAGACTGAACGTCTGTGTTTTGGTTTGCTGGCTGAATCGGTTCAACCATGAGTTTTACACCGGAGATGGACTTTACAATGACAGGTGAGTGAAGTGCAATGAACGTATTCGTCGCGCTCGCTGCCCGCCAATCTTGTTGATGAATGCTGATTCGTCCTGTCGCATTGAGGGGGTTGATCTCTTCGGTGACAACGCCTTGTTGACCAATCAATGTATCGGCATTGGTGGGCGTTTTGCGATGTTGCATAAGGATGACTGCTCTCTTTTTCCACATGATAAATAAAGACAGCAAGGAAACAGCGACAAATACAATGGCTTGGACGATGACATTTGGTGTGAGCAGGGAAGTGATGAGTGCGGCAAAGGCGCCAACCACAAACCAAACTGAAATGAGAATGGCTGTGCTCATTTCTAAAATTAAACAAAGCAATGCTAAAATGAGCCACCAAATGGGCATGGAAACCTCAGCAGCAGTAAGCGCCAATATGGGGTTGAATTGCATAGATATTGCCTTTCTGTCCTTTTTGTTTTGCAATCATTTCCAATGCATTTATTTTATCACGGTTGCGGATGCAACAGGTCGTTTCAGCAAAAATCATGTTTCTGCTTGAAATGCTTTATAATAGGCTCAATAAACGTGCGGGAGCAGGTGCGACTGCCTGCCGGCTAAAAGGAGAATGATGATGGATCCAAATTGTGCTTATTGCGGAAATGATGATGTTTTACAAAATTTTGGGTATCCCATTGGTGAACTTGAGCATGCCTTGTTATACCTGTTCAAAGAACAGACTTATCATGGACGTGTGATTGTTGCAACTAAAACGCATGTGTCTGAAATAACTGAATTATCTGATGCAGATCGAGATGGTTTTTTTGCCGATATGAGTCGTGTGGCAAAGGCTTTACATGCCCTATATCAGCCAACCAAAATCAATTATGCAGCTTTTGGAGATACGGGCAAACACTGTCATTTTCATCTCGTTCCAAAGTATGAAGGCGGCGAAGATTTTGGCGGTATGTTTGTGATGAACAGTGGCAAAAAAATATTGAGTGAAACAGAACTCCAGGCCAGAGCTGCAGAAATTTTAGAAGCGGTTAAACAAGTTAAGTAAGGGGATGACATTTTGCCGATCGATATGCAAAACCAAACACAGACATCTGGTCAGCGCCCGCCCAAACGCAATCGTTCACCACAAGAGGGGTTTCGTTCAAATGGAAATAGTGGCCAGAAAAAAAAGTCAGGTCAAGCGCCTAGAACTGCTCAGTCTGGTCAGGCTGGATCAACCAAACGTCCGCGCAAATACCCGCCACGGCAACGTCAGGACAAAGCAGAAACGGTGAATGAATCCGCTGTTGCAACAACGGCTAAAGGTCAAAAACGTGGGACGGGGAGCGATCAACCCGCACAAGCAGAGCGGCATGCCCTGCGTCAGGAGTCGATGCGGCGTCAGCGCAAGCATCGGTCTCAGCGACCCGTTAAAGCGGTTTATGCAGAGGAAACATTTGAGGATTTGCAACACGATAATGAGCGCCTGTTAAAAGAAATTATTCTGGAAATTGCGGATATTCGCACCATTTCGCTGGACTAGGATGCCTTCAACATTGGATTATTTTGCCGCACTCAGTCAAGAAGAACAGTCCGTTTTGGCGCACGCCCCTTTGGTCAAAAGATTATTTGAGGCAAGTTGCGCCAATCGCCTTTCTTTTCATATGCCTGGTCATGTATCCGGTCGAGCCTATTCTCAGGCTCTGGCCGGTTGTTTTCTGTCGAGCGATACGACAGAATTGCCTCAAACAGAGGATTTAAATGATCCAGGCCCATGGTTGAAAGAAACCTGTGAGCGCTTGTCTCGAATCTATAACAGCGCCCAGACTTTTTTACTAACCGGCGGTGCCACTCAGGCCATTCAGACCGCTCTGCTGGCGCTTTGTGGCAAGGGCGGCCGTTTGTTGATTTTATCGACGGCTCACCGAAGCTTTTTATATGCTGCCCATCTTTTGGATCTAGAACTCGCCGTGATCTCACCTGGAGATCCGACCCAAGTTTCCAAAACATCAGACAATACCAGCTTATTCGTTGCCCCGGATCCGATTGCCATTGAGCGCTATTTGGCACGTGCCCAGAAAAATGGACAGTTGCCCCATGTTTTGGCGCTCACCCATCCGGATTATTATGGACAGCTTGCACCAGTCAAAGCGGTTGCCGACATTTGTCACCGCTACGGCGTTTGGCTCTTGGTGGATGAAGCCCACGGCGCACTTTGGCCCTTTGATCCCCCCGACCAGCCCTGCCTGCCCCTCGGTGCCCTGCACCAAGCCGCCGACGTCGTCGTCCACAGCGCCCATAAAACCCTGCCAGCGCTGACGCCGACCGCCATGCTGCACCTGGGTCATGGCCTGGTTCAACAATGTCCTCAGATGCGTGAGCGGGTGCAGCAGGCGTTGCGGTTGCTGCAAACCAGCAGTCCGTCATTGATGCAAGCAGCAACCGTTGACTGGGCGGCGGCTTTATTGGCGGTGCGCGGCGGAGCCTGGGTTTGCCGGCATTTGCCAGACTTGAGCAAATTAAGGGCCGATCTATCTGCCCTGCCTGGATTTAGATGCCTGTGTCCTCCAGATCAAACCACCTTTGATCCGTTTCGTTTAGTGATTCACACCGGGGGTCATGCTTGTGCCCTTTTATTAGCTGAACAATTACAGGCGGAAGGGATTGATGTCGAAATGGCAGATTTAACCCGCTTGGTTTTAATTGTGTCACCGTTTCATACGTCAGTAGATTTTGATCGCTTGAGAGAGGTGCTGAGCAATTTTTCCAGGTCAGGTGGACAGACAGAATCTGAGACAAAACGCTTGAATCAGCTCGATCGGGCGTATACAAAGTGGTGTACAAGAGATCATCTTCAAGTGGATGTGCAGGACTTGCTCCCTCAAGTTGATGCGTGGATTCAGGTACCGCTTCATCAAGCCGCAGGGCAAATCTTGGCTTTGCCCTTAGTGCCTTATCCGCCCGGTGTTGTCTTGGCTTATCCGGGGGAAAGACTGTCGGCAGATCTCCTATCCTTTTTGTCGGCGATTTGTGATTATGGTTTATCTGTTCAGGGGATTGAACAGGTCAATGGTCAACGCTGTGTCCCATGTCGCATAGGACGGTAACGGATTCGATATAATAGAGAAAAGGAGATTCTATGAGCGGTTATTTCGTCACCTTTGAAGGCATCGATGGCACAGGGAAGTCCACACAAATTGCCTGTTTAATCCAGCACTTGGAAGAACAGGGCATGCCCTATCGCCTTTTGCGCGAACCAGGCGGTACGGCGGTTGGCGAGGGTATTCGTCAGATTTTGCTGGATCATAAACATCAAAATATGACAGACTATACCGAATTATTGCTGTTTATTGCCGCAAGATGTCAATTGGTAGACGAAGTGATCCGTCCCGCTTTGGCAGCAGGGGAACTGGTGATTTGCGATCGATTTATGGATTCAACCATCGCTTATCAAGGGTACGGACGTGGTCTGCCTGCCAGAGAAATCGAAAACCTTAACCGCTTGGCCATCGGTCATTGCTTGCCGGACCGAACGTTTTTACTCACCTTGCCGCCCGCTGAAAGTCAGCATCGGCTGCAGACGTCTCGAGCAACAAAACAAGATCGCCTCGATCAGGCTGGACTGGCATTTATGGCAGGTGTTGCAGCTGGATATCAGCAGCTGGCCGCTGCCGAACCATCAAGAATCTGTGTCATCGATGCACATCAATCGATCGAACAAGTTGCAACGCAAATTTGGCGGCAGGTACAGATGGATTTAAGGGATAAATAAGGAGGACCAGACGATGAAGTTGGTTTATAGCATTGTTCATGATGAAGATAGCGGCCGTTTGATTTCTGAACTCAATAAAACCGGTTTTCGGGTAACAAAATTGCATTCGTCCGGCGGTTTTCTAAAATCCGGGAATACCACTTTAATGATTGGTGTTGAAGATGATGCGCTAGATCAAGTGTTAGAGGTCATTCGTCAATATTCTAGCTCTCGCAAGGTGACCATTAATACGAACTTTACCCCTTCTGCAATTGCAGGCGCCTATATTCCATATCCTGTGGAAGTGACAATCGGCGGGGCGACGGTCTTTGTGGTTCCTGTAGAACATTTCGAAAAAATGTGAGGCGTCCATGTCTGCGACAGACGTTAACCGCTACCAAGAAGCCTTATTTCAGTCGTGTTTTGGTGCTGTCATCGGACAAGCTGATGTTTTGCGTGTTTTAAAAAAAACATTGCAAGCTTTTTCGACACGCTTTTTTATTGTGACAGGCGCAAAGGGACTTGGCAAAACCACGCTGTGCCGTGCTTTTGCCAGATATTTACTCTTGAGTGGTACTCAGGCAGCTGTAGAACAGGCAGGAACCTGGTTTGATGCGGATACGCATCCGGATTGGATCAAAGTGCAGGCAGAATCGGGTGAAAGTGTTATTCCGGTTGCGCGCATCCGAGAAAAAGTGGTCAATGACACGTTGTTATTACCCCAATTCGGCGATTTAAAAATCTATTGGATTGACGGGGAAAACTTGAGTGAAATCGGGCAAAATATTTTGCTTAAAACGCTTGAAGAACCGCCGCTCCATACGGTATTTTTGCTGGAAGTTGCACAGGCAGATCAATTACTGGAAACGATATTGTCTCGTGGCGTGACCTTGTCTTTACAGCGGGTGAGAGATGAAGAAATCGAAGCGATGCTCATGTCGCGAGATCTTTCTGCAGGGCTTCGGTCAATTTTGGTACACTATGCCAATGGATGTCCTGGCAGGGCTTTAGAATTGGCAGCGTCAGATTGGTTTGAGCCTGTGTTGCAGCAAGTGGGTCTATTATTGGCGAATTTGCCAAAGCGCTCTTGTATCGATTTGCTGACCACAGATGCGGCTTTTTTTAAAATATATGAAGATCAGTTTGAGGAAGTCCTCAATTTGATCGAGTACGGCTTAGCCAAACAGTTTGTACGCATGAGTCAAAAATTTGGCTATCAGCGGCAAAAAAGTACTGTCTTAAGGCGTTTGCTGGCGGTTGTGCAAGAGGTGCGGGAGGCGCATCGGATGAACGGACACTTTCTTTTAGGTGTCGATTATTTATTGATTCAATTACAAAAGGAGATGTGTCATGCCTAAAGTTGTTGGCGTGCGTTTTCATGGTGTGGGCAAGGCCTATGATTTTGAAGCGACAGGTTTCGATGTGCAGCGCGGAGATGCGGTGATTGTTGAAACGGTGCAGGGGATGGAATTGGGTTTTGTCGCAAATACGGTTCGTGAAATGAGCGAAGCGCAATCTGATAGAGCACTCAAACCGATTTTGCGGATCGCCACAGAAGCGGATTTAACCCGTTATGAATCGAATTTAGTCCTAGAAAAAGAAGCTTACATCCGATGCCGTGAAGAAATCGAAAAACATGGCTTGGACATGCATTTGGTTTCTTGCGAATACACTTTTGATCTGAAGAAAATCGTCTTTTATTTTACTTCGGAAGGCCGTGTGGATTTTCGCGAATTGGTGAAGTCTCTTGCAGCTATTTTTCATTTGCGTATTGAGTTGCGTCAAATTGGGGTCAGGGACGAAGCACGCATGACTGGAGGGCTTGCCATTTGCGGCAGACCCTATTGTTGTGCGTCCTTTTTGAACGACTTTGTCCCTGTATCGGTCAAAATGGCAAAAGTGCAAAGCATGTCGATGAATCCGGCTAAATTATCAGGTTCTTGTGGCCGGTTGATGTGCTGTTTGAAATATGAACATGCGGCTTATGAGGAGGCCCAAAAACGTCTGCCCAAGGTTAAATCGATCATCCAAACACCGGATGGCGAGGGTAAGGTTGTATCCGTAAATGTATTAAAAGAAGAAGTTGCCGTTGTTTTGGAGGCGGGAGATGGCAATGATATTCGTTTGTATAAGGCCAAAGATTTAGGCATTCCAGATCGAGTGGGCTGTTGTTGTAAAGCTTCACAGCAAGAAGTACTTTCGTCGGATGATGTACCCACAGACGTCGAAAAAGAACAGCATACGGCAGAGGATTTTCCGTCTTTGGCCAAAGCGTTTACGGCACAGCGGTCGGAATGGCAAGACATGCAGGCACTTAACAAAGCTGCCCAATTTGACGATCAATCG
Source organism: Bacillota bacterium (assembly GCA_023420715.1). Classification (GTDB taxonomy): domain Bacteria; phylum Bacillota; class Clostridia; order Saccharofermentanales; family Fastidiosipilaceae; genus JAEZVR01. The sequence goes on from JAEZVR010000092.1 coordinate 7,476, forward strand.
GAATCCTTGACTGAGTCTGAGGAGACCGCGCAAACAGAACTGGCAGATGCACCGAAAGAAGCTGCACATCAGCCTCGAAACCAGAGACGATCCCGCCAAAAGCGGCATTCGTCACCGGACGCAGAAGCGGTTAAAGCGCCCGCTCAATCAGGCGATAAAAGGCGCTCGAAAGGGCATGATCACAACCGCCAGAAAAATCGCCAGGTGCGCGGAGGATTTCGGCAGAGTTCGCCAAAACAAACTGACAAATGAGTTAGATGATCCTACTTGTGATGGTTGTCACAAAACCCAAAATATGAGACTTTGCTAACTCTAAAATCCCTTGAATTAGGGTATTTGGGCTGTTATGATGTGGGCAAAGAATGGAGGTAACTCATATGGCATATG
>JAEZVR010000152.1 GCA_023420715.1 Bacillota bacterium
TATGGATACTTTTAGACGAACTCAATCAAAAACACCAAATTACCTGGCATAAGGTCAAAGGGCATGCAGATAATCCCCATAATAATCGTTGTGACGAGTTGGCGGTATTGGCCAGTCAGCAATTTAAGGCATCGACCTAATTCATTTGCCCTCACTGTGATTCGATTCCCAGGCATTGCCTTGAAGCGTCATGCGATATTGCTTGGGCGACTGACCCATTCGTTTTGTAAACGTATTCATAAAACTGCCAGCAGAAGCATAGCCCACAGCATCTACAATCTCCGCAATACACTTATTCGTGCGAACCAACAATGATTTTGCTTGCTCCATTCTCGTATTAATCATGTAATTCATCGGAGAAAAACCCATTTTTGCTTTAAACTGATGCGCAAAATAGGACAAACGCATACAGACATGATCGGCCACTCGCTGTAAGGTTAGAGGAGAGCGGGCATGTTGTCGGATAAATTGGACGGCGGCTTCAATTAGACATGGATCGGATTCTGGCAATGGATCTGGGATTAACAATTGGATCAGCATGCGATAGATCAATGGGATACATATCACCTCGGAGAAAGGTTCTTTTTTTATATGCTGAGAGCATCATCTATAAACGATTCGCGTGATCGTGTATAATAACATAGATTATTGTCATCTTTGGATCCTCAGAAAGGAGTGCAATCTTTTGATTGCGATACAACATGGACATGAGTGAAGAAACGCTCAGTAGTGAGCAGATTTACGAAGGCCATATATTTTCTGTTGAAAAACAACGCGTCCGTTTACTCGACGATACAGAGTCCGAACGCGAAATCGTACGTCATCCTGGGGGAGCTGGTGTCTTACCACTTGATGAAAGCGGCTATGTCTATCTAACACGCCAATTTCGCAAAGCGCTAGACTGCGAAACACTAGAAATTCCAGCAGGCAAACTTGAACCTGATGAAGATCCATACCATTGTGCGGTTCGTGAATTAAAAGAAGAGACCGGATTTGAAGCGGATCGGATCGAATCTTTGGGTAGTCTTTATGCCACACCAGGTTATTGCGATGAAGAAGTGCATATTTATTTAGCGACTGGACTTAAATCCGGACGGCAAGAACTTGATCCAGGCGAATTTATTAGCGTTGTTCGCCTATCACTGGACGAGGCGATCGAAAGCGTCATGCAAGATCAAATCTGTGATGCTAAAACGGTAATTGCTTTATTAAAGGCCAAAGAAATGACAAAACTGAGGGGATGAGCGTGGACAAAAAACCGGAAAAAACATATGAGATAACCGGTATCCTTTGTCTGGCCATTGCGCTTCTTTTCGGTATCAGCTATTATCTGCCAAAGGCCTCAACCGGATTTTTAGGTGCATTTTTTTATACGGTGGGCAGGGGGCTATTTGGAATTACAGCCTATGCCTTGCCTGTTTTATTTATTTACTTTGCTGGAGAGGTTTTTCTAGGTCGGTTTTGTCAAGCGAGCAAAAGGCGATTGGTTCATGTCATTGTGCTACTGATGCTAATTGCCGCTATGCTGCAATTATTTGCAGTGGATTTTGCCCAAATCATGGCAACGGCCGCCAAAGATCCCATTTCTGCCACAGAATCGATCGCACGGTTATGGCAAACCGGCATTGCGCCACACGCGCTCTCGCATTATTCAACCCCAGTGACAGGTGGTGTTGTCGGAGGCTTTATTGCCTATGGACTCATGGGGATAGCGGGCAAAGTCGGTGCAGGGATTTTATGTATTGCAGGAACGCTCATTGAATTGATCCTATTTTTAGGGCTTTCTTTTCAAAAACAAATTCAAATTTGGTTAAAGGCCGCTCAGAAGGCCTCATATCAGTACCGCCAAAAAACACCTAAAAAGCTGGAAGAACACCCTGATTTTGACCACCTTGTAGATGGTGCTCTTAGGCGGGAAAAGGCAGGTGTTGACTTAACTGGTCTGCACCAGGAAACCCAGCAGCCAAGCAAAAAACCAGGCTGGCAACCACAAACATTAGATGATGCTTCATCCTTCCAATGGTTGCGCAAAACACTTGGTTCTAAATTGCCACATAAAACGTCCCCAAATCAAAGCATGTCAATCCACCCACAAGTCGATTTGCCGGCAGAGGATGTTCGCTTTGATGTACCACCTTTTATTCAGGCAATTCAAAACCCTCAAAGTGAGGAAACCACAGAAAACATCCCCACAGAAGAAAGCGTCGTTGCCCATCATCCCATGCCAACATTGACAGGATCTGAGGAAGGTTTTTTCACCATTGGTGACACAGAACCTGCAGGTGCTGTTGGTTTGTCTGAAGATGATTTAGCCTTTATTGAAGATTTTCCAACTTGGCAAGATCAGGAAATTCAGCCTGAAATCGAGCAAAAACCCTTGCTGAGCCATCAGCCCCTGTTTGAATTTGATGCCAATCAAAATCAGCCGGTTAAGCAATGGCAGACTGACTCGACACCGATTCAATCCAACCAGCGCTTTGAGATTCCTGAATTTTTAAAGCCGACAAGACAGGATACCCCTTTTATTCATTTGCAAACGGATCACGGAGATTCCGCAGAGGATATAGATCATCGCGCCCAGACATCAGCTCAGCTCGTTCAACCCGTAACGTCGTCACAGGCGCTGTTCGAAGCTGCTGACAACCCAGATGACGACCATCCCATCCAAGCAAAATTGCCAGATACGGTAATCCAAGATCCGATTCCAGAAATTCAAGAACCCAAGCCGTCTGTTGTGCCGATCAGTAAAAATATCACGAGCGGCATATCGATAGAATCCGTCTCCAAGGAAAACAATCCTTCAACCGTTGCATCCCCAGCGCCGCATGCCGCGCCCGTCAAAAACACTTCGAATTTGTCGCCAGAAAAAGCAGCAGCTTCTGATTATCGCTTCCCGGATATTCAGTTGCTCAATCCAGATCGGCAAATGCAAGGACAAAATCAGCATGGAAATGCACAGCAATTAGCCAAAAAATTAGAAGATACCCTACAAACGTTTGGCGTTAAAGTTCAAGTTGTTAATATTACAACTGGACCTTCAATCACACGTTTTGAGTTATCGCCAGGACCTGGCGTAAAAGTGAGTAAAATTGTCAATTTGGCCGATGATATCGCCCTTAATTTAGCGGCTCTAGGCTTGCGTATTGAAGCACCAATCCCTGGCAAATCGGCAATTGGGATCGAAATACCCAATTCAGAGACGCAGGCTGTTCACCTAAGGGGCTTGATCGAATCCCAAGCCTTTACAAAAGCCACCTCAAAACTATCTGTTGCCTTGGGACGAGATATTCCTGGTCAACCGGTTATCTGTGATCTGGCCAAAATGCCCCATTTATTGATTGCCGGGGCAACAGGGTCGGGAAAATCTGTCTGTATTAACACAATCCTGATGAGTTTGTTGTATAAAGCCTCCCCCGAAGAAGTAAAACTCATTTTAATTGATCCAAAAGTGGTTGAGTTAAGTGTCTATAACGGTATTCCGCATCTCTTAGCACCTGTTGTAACCGATCCAAAACTTGCTGCAAATACGCTAAACTGGGCTGTGGTCGAAATGGATCGTCGCTATAATCTCTTTGCAATGCATCGTGTGCGGGATATTCACGCCTTTAATCAAATCGCCCCAGATCAGGATGAAAAACCTTTGCCATTTATTTTATTGATCATTGATGAATTGGCAGATTTAATGATGACTGCACCCGGCGATGTCGAAGATGCAATTGTTCGCCTGACGCAAAAAGCAAGGGCCTGCGGTATTCACCTCATCATTGCGACACAACGGCCGTCTGTGGACGTTATTACAGGCCTCATAAAAGCCAACATACCATCTCGGATTGCCTTTGCCGTGTCTTCACAAATTGATTCACGAACCATTTTAGATTCCGGTGGCGCAGAAAAATTGTTGGGCAAGGGAGATATGCTTTATTTCCCACAAAGTCAGAATAAACCGATTCGCAGTCAAGGCGCATTGGTCACAGATGCAGAAGTTGAACGCGTCCTCCAGTTTGTCAGGTCACAGAACGAAGTAACCTATAATGATCATCTCTACAAAGAAATGACAACAACCGCAAGCGAAAAACAGCGCAATCAAGAACAAGATGAAGGTGACGACGACCTGTTACCAGCGGCTGTAGAGCTCTTTTTGCAATCTGGTCAGGCCTCTATTGCCATGCTCCAACGGCGCTTAAAAATCGGTTATCCAAGAGCGTCTCGTATTGTAGATGAAATGGAGCTCAAAGGCTGGATCGGTCCATTTGAAGGGTCAAAGCCGCGCAAAATGAAGCTCACCCCAGCTGAATGGGAAATGATCAAACAAGGGCAGGTGGATGACAGCGTTGAATAATCTCGATTTTCTGCCTGTTTGCAAGGCAGATCTGGAAGCGCGTCAATGGGCGGAAATTGATTTTTTATTTATAACGGGTGACGCCTATATTGATCATCCCAGTTTTGGTTGTGCCATTTTATCTCGTTTGCTGGAATCACGCGGCTATAGAGTCGGTATCATTGCACGACCAAGACCAAATTTCCCAGAGGATATCAAAGTCATGGGCCGCCCCCGATATGCTGTTCTCATTTCTCCAGGTGTTGTCGATTCCATGGTGGACAACTATACCGCAGCAAAAAATCCACGTCGCCAAGATCGATATTGGCCAGAGAAAGATTCGCGCAAACGCCCTGATCGTGCCCTCATTGTATACGCCAATATGGTGCGTCAGGTTTTTGGAAATATTCCACTGATCATCGGCGGTATCGAAGCAAGTTTGCGCCGTTTTGCGCACTACGACTATTGGTCAAATCGTGTTCGTCGAAGCATTCTCCAAGACAGTCAGGCCGATCTTTTAAGTTATGGCATGGGGGAACATACCATTCCGTTGATCTGCGATTATCTGGCCAAAGGGGTTTCCATCAAAGCCTTAAACAGTCTACCTGGCACTTGTGTTTTACTTAAAAAAGAGCAGATGTCAAAAAGTCAAAGGGAATTTGCTGAAAAATATGAGACCTGGTCCTTTCGTGCAGATCAAATCGAAAAAAAGTCTGGCCGGGTGGTATATCATTTGCCCCAAGAAAATGGGATGATCTGTCTGCCAGACTTTGACACAGTGCAAAACTCAAAGTTAGCTTATTGCGCGGCCTTTGCCTGTGCTTATTCAGAGCAAGATCCCCAAACAGGGTTGACGCTTTTTCAGCGCCATGGGCATAAATGGCTGATCCAAAATCCACCAGATAAGCCTTTTACAACGGCTGAATTAGATCGAATTTATGCCCTGCCATACACAAGAGAACCTCTTCCAATGTATGCCAACCTGGGTAAACTCAATGCCATTGAAGAAATTAAATTCAGTGTGACCGCTCACCGCGGCTGTTTTGGCGGCTGCAACTTTTGTGCCATCACCTTTCACCAGGGTCGAATTATTCAACCAAGATCGGATAAAGGCATCCTTGAAGAAGTTAAACTTATCACCCAGGATCGTGATTTTAAAGGCTATATCCATGATGTCGGAGGACCAACAGCAAACTTTCATCTGCCACCCTGTGAGGTGCAAAAAAAAGGTGGCTGTTGTAAACATCGCCAATGCTTATCGCCCAACTTTTGCGCCAACCAAGACGTGACCGCCAGCCAAAAAGCTTATTTTGACTTGCTCAAAAAAGTGCGTGAAGTGCCTGGTGTTAAAAAAGCTTTTGTGCGTTCAGGGATACGCTTCGATTATTTGTTAAAGGATGCTGTCGATTATTTGCCAACCTTGTGTGATCATCACATTAGTGGCCAGCTAAAAGTCGCACCAGAACATGTATCTGAAACCGTCTTGGCCCACATGGGGAAACCCGGTGCCAAGGTCTATCAGAATTTCTGCACAGCTTATCGACGCTATAATGAAAAAACAGGGAAGAAGCAATATCTCGTTCCTTATTTGATGTCA
>JAEZVR010000149.1 GCA_023420715.1 Bacillota bacterium
GCCAGAATGCAGAGAAAATGCCACAGCGTTATCCGCCTTATCCACGTCGTTGGCATCGTTTAAAAAGGCGATAAGGAATTGTTCAGATCTCTGTGACATTTTGCTGTATTTTGATGCTAATTTTGACATTTTTTAGCGGTATAACGGATGTATTAAATTTGGAGGTTTATTCTGATGCAAGATTATGATCCATTGCATATGCAGTCGACAAATCAAAATGGGCAAGATCCCGTGGTTTCTGCAGCAACATCTGTCGCACAACAAGTGACACCACAATCTGCTCAAGAGAGTCAATATCCGGGGAATCCAGTGCAGCCAATGACGGCACAACCAATCCTGCACCGGGGGCAGTCACCTGTTTCTCCGACGCTGCCTCACCAGATGCCAAATATAGCTATACCTCGATCATTTCCGCCTCAACAGCAGAAAACAAAACCGTCCAAACAAAAAGGTTGTACCGGCGGACGCATGGCATTGGTACTTGTCTTAGCCTGTCTATTAGGGGTTCTTGGCGGCGGTGTTGGTACTTATTTGGTCGGTAGGTATGCGCATCAATATTTTGTGCCCCAACGCGATGAAAATAAACCGCAGGACACGGTGATACAGTCGGATAAAACCACTGCTCAGACAACTGATTCAGGTTCATTCAAAGTTTTGAATGTTGAAAAAATTGCAGAAAAAGCAACACCATCTGTGGTTGCTATTCAAACACAGGCTGTTTCTCAAGACTTATTTGGACAGCCCCAGTTTGGCGAGGCGGCAGGTTCTGGGGTTATCCTATCTAAGGATGGTTATATTGTAACGAACCATCATGTGATTCAAAATGCGCGAGATATCAATGTGACGCTTTCAACAGGCACACAATTGAAAGCCGATTTGGTCGGATCTGATCCCAGTAATGATATTGCGGTTATTAAAGTGGAAGGCGAAAACCTACCCGCTATTGAAGTCGCCTCATCTTCAGATTTAAAAGTGGGGAGTTATGTTGTTGCGATTGGAAATCCGCTTGGTGTATTAGAAGGATCTGTTACAACAGGGGTGATCAGCTCAACCAATCGTACGATTCACGGTAGAAACAGCGATTTATTCAATGTTTTGCAAACCGATGCAGCGATTAATCAAGGTAATTCGGGTGGCGCGTTGGTGAATGAGTCTGGTAAGCTCGTGGGGATTAATTCGAATAAATTTTCAGGTGAGGGCATAGAGGGTATTGCTTTTGCCATTCCCACAGATACGGTTATGCCCTTGGTTCAACAACTGATCAAAAATGGTAAAGTCACTTCTCCAGAAATTGGTATCTCAGCTTTTAATATTACGTCGGTTATGCAGGAAAAATATCGTGTGCCAGCAGGTATTTATGTGCAGGCAGTTAAACCAGAGAGCCTTGCCGAAAAAGCTGGTATTCAAGTCAATGATATTATCACTGCCGTTAATGGTGAAGCGGTGACTTCGGTGCAAAGTTTTACGGCCTTAAAGAATCGACATCAATTGGGAGATACACTTAAACTGAGTATTGACCGACGTGGCGAGAAGCAGGAGATTTCCCTGGTATTATCGGCTGATTAAAAGAATCAATAGCCTGAGGTATTTAAAAGCCTGGACGATGTCCAGGCTTTTGCTTACGGCACGAAAAAAACAGACATGGTTCAGTTTTTCGGCAATTTGAAGCTATCTTTGAGGGAAACTGTCCGATTAAAGACCAAGTTTGCTGCACCTGCTTTATGATCTCGGCAAAAATAGCCATGTCGCACAAATTGGTAACCTTCATTAATGGGTGCGTCTTTTAAAGCCGCTTCGACTTTGGCATGATGGCACCAAATTAGACTGTTCTCATTCAGTGCCGCTTCATAACCCGCTTCAGCCTTATCTGGATCTTCTACGGTGAAGAGGTTGTTGTAAAGGGCAATTTTGGCATCTGCGGCAGTTTTTTGATCTACCCAATGAATGGTTCCTTTGATTTTCTGTCCTTCAGGTGCGTTTCCACCGCGGGTCGTTGGATCGTAGGTTGCATAGACATGGGTGACCTTGCCATTTTCGTCGACATCATAGCCTGTGCAGGTAATAATGTAGGCGTGCATCAAGCGCACAGCATTACCGGGAAAGAGACGGAAATATTTTTTAGGTGGCTCGATCATGAAGTCATCTGCATCAATCCAGAGCTGATTTGAAAAACTGAGCGGACGGGTTTCATCTGAGTTGGGATGATTGCTTGCTGACAAGGTTTCAGATTGGCCTTCTGGATAGTTGGTGATGGTGAGTGGGATCGGGTTAAGTATCGCCATTCGTCGCGGTGCTTTTTCGTTTAAATCTTCTCGAATACAATGTTCGAGGTAGGCATAATCGACCGTATTCGGCACTTTAGAGACACCAACGCCTTGAATAAATTTGCGAATGGCTTGAGGCGTGTAGCCACGGCGACGCAAGCCGCAAATTGTCGGCATGCGAGGATCGTCCCAGCCGTCCACAAGCTGATTGGTAACGAGGTGCAAGAGCTTGCGTTTACTCATCACCGTATAATTCATTCCCAATCGGGCAAACTCAATCTGACGGGGTTTGCTTGGCAAATCACAGTTGTTGACTACCCAGTCGTATAATGGCCGATGATCTTCAAACTCAATGCTGCATAGAGAGTGTGTTATGCCTTCTAGGCCATCTTCAATGGGGTGGGCAAAATCGTACATCGGATAGATGCACCAGGCGTCGCCTGTTCGGTGATGCGGCGTGTGTGAGATGCGATAAATAACCGGATCACGCAGGTTGATATTGCCAGATTGCATATCAATTTTGGCACGTAGCGTGCGTTCCCCATCTTTGAATTCACCAGCTTTCATGCGTTCAAACAAGTTGAGGTTCTCTTCAATTGAACGGTCGCGATAGGGACTGTTTTGACCAGGTTCCGTCAGTGTACCTCGTGTCAGACGAATTTCTTCGGCTGTTAAATCACAAACATAGGCCAGACCTTTTTTAATGAGTGCCACAGCACAGTCGTACATATATGGAAAATAATCACTTGCGTAATAGAATCGATCTGCCCAGTCAAAGCCAAGCCAGCGGATATCCTCCTGAATGGCATCGACATATTCCACATCTTCTTTAACTGGATTGGTGTCATCCATGCGGAGATTGCATAGCCCCTGATATTGGGCTGCAAGGCCAAAATTGATGCAGATGGCTTTCGCATGTCCGATATGCAAATAGCCGTTTGGTTCGGGTGGAAAACGGGTATGCACGGTTTGATGTGCACATCGACCGGTTGGGGCAATATCTTCATCAATCAACTGATGAATAAAATGCCGTTGAACATCTCTCGGATCTGAGGTCTCTGTCGCTGGGTTATACGGTTGTTGAAGCTTCTGTGTATCGGACATATTTCCTCCTTATGCTTCGGTTGATCGGTTGTCTTGGAGTATTTGAATGCCGTGTTGGATGCGCGCCAAAGCTTGTGTTTTTCCCAACAGGTAGAGGATTTCAACAGCTCCGCCAGGTGTCACGCCCAATCCAGATAGGGCAATGCGCAAGGGCCACATGACCTGGCCATTTTTGACGCCCCAGTCGGAAGCCGTCTGAATTAAGAAATCATGTATCGTTTCGATATTCCAGGTTGTCAGATCAGCTATTAATGGATAGAGCCGCTCCAATGTCTCTAGAGCAGAGGATAGGGTGGTTTTCATCTTTTTATGAACGTAAAGTTCTGGATCATAGACTGTTGGTGGGGTGTTTAAAAAAGCCACTAAATGGGGTATTTCTTGGTAGGTATTGATGCGCGGTTGAAGCATCTGCGCTAAAACCAGCAAATCCCTATTTTCTAGATTTGGTAAAGCATCTACGAGAAATGGCTGAATGGCTTTGGCAAACGTCTCCAGTGGCATACGGCGGATATATTCGCCATTAAACCAAGTTAGTTTCTTATAATCAAAAACCGCTGGCGATTTGCTAATGCCTTCAATATGGAAGGTTTCAACCAATTCTGCTAGTGAGAAAATTTCTTGCTCGCCGGTCGGAGACCATCCGAGCAGGGCAATGTAGTTAATAATAACCTCTGGCAAATAGCCTTCAGCTACGAGATCTTGAAAGCTGGTCGCCCCATGACGCTTTGATAGTTTTTGACCATCTTCACCCAAAATCAGCGGTAGGTGAATATAGGTTGGTACTGGATAACCGAGCGCCTCATATAACAGATTGTATTTTGGTGTGGAAGAGAGATATTCACTCCCACGGACGACATGCGTAATTCCCATGGCATGGTCATCGATGACGTTTGCAAAGTTGTAGGTTGGAAAGCCATCGGATTTGAGGAGAATTTGATCCTCTAGTTCTGTGTTGTCCACAGTAATATCGCCATAGACGCAATCACTAAATGTCGTTTGTCCATCGAGGGGCATTTTTTGACGGATGACATAAGGTGTGCCTTTGGACAAAAGATCGGAGACTGTTTCTGGCGTTAAATCACGACAATGTCGATCATATCCAGTAAAGCCATCTCCGTCAGCCTTGACTTGTGATAAGCGATCTTGGGTGCAAAAGCAGTAATAAGCTTTGCCTTCGGCAACCAATTGTTCTGCAATGCGACGATAATCATTTAAACGTTCACTTTGGACATAGGGTGCGTATGGACCGCCAATATCTGGTCCTTCATCGTGTTTAAGTCCACATTCAGCCAATGTTTGATAAATGATATCGGTTGCGCCATCGACTTGTCTGGCCTGATCGGTATCTTCGATGCGCAACACAAAATGGCCGCCTTGAGATTTGGCGACAAGATATTCATAGAGGGCAGTGCGCAAATTACCAACATGCATAAAACCCGTAGGACTTGGCGCAAATCGCGTGCGAACGGTGGCACTTGACATAGAAAGAACCTCTTTTCGGTGCTAAACTAATGCCCAACTAGAATGGCGATGGGCACATATGTTTTGTATTATAGCATGTTAGACAGGGGCGCAACGATGTTTGGTTATGTAAGACCGCTTAAATCAGAGCTTAAAATCAAGACGTTTGGCTTGTATCGGACCGCATATTGCGGACTGTGTCATACGGTTAAAGTCCATTATGGGCAGTGGCCAAGACTTTTGGTATCGTACGATTTAACGTTTTTGGTTTTATTGATCCAGAGCTTGGTAGAAACCGAACCCACCTTTGTCGATAAACGCTGCGTGCTACATCCGAAAAAACCAAGACCAGTTATGATAGATGATCAGATCTTCATTTATGGCGCTGATATTCTGATGCTCTTGACGTATTTGAAACGATTGGACGATCGGCAGGATGAAGGTCATCGCCTGATTAAAGGCTTTTTATTGAGGCGCTATCACAAACCTTATTTGTCTGCAAAACAGAAACACCATGCGTTGGCATGTCGATTGGAGCAAATCTACCAAAATCTGGTACAAGCAGAAGCGGCAAATGAATCCATCCGAAGTGCACGTCTATTCGGAGACTGCATTGGTTTGATTTTTGATAATCTTGCCGTAACTTTTTCTTTGGATCCTTTGTTGCAACGAGCGCTTGAACAAGCCGGTAAATGGTTGGGTGAATGGATTTACTGGATAGATGCCGTGGATGATTGGCAAGAAGATTTAAAACGGCAGCGTCCGAATGCATTAAAACAGATTTGTGCAGGCGATTTTGCAGCTGCAGGCGGCGAACGAGATGTGGCTATTGTTTTGAGTGAGACCTATCAGGAAATCGCTGACCGCTGTCTAGCCCTCAATCGTCATTTGGTCGCTTTAGAAACCAAATTAGATCAAACCTTTGCCCTGTTACCCTATTGCCAGCATGCGGAGTTAATCTACAACATTATTGTTCAGGGATTGCCGG
>JAEZVR010000158.1 GCA_023420715.1 Bacillota bacterium
TCAGTGTTTGTATGAGTTTTGATAAATTGGACAAAATTGGCCCTGCTGGCGTTTGTGAGGAATTGCGTCAGAAGGGCATTTCCCCGACCTGCATCGACAGATTTGCACAATTCATCGAAGCGGGTGATTTTCGCTTAGAACAGGTTCAATCTTACTTGCCGGATCACGAGGCCTTGGCGCGGCTCAAATATATTCAAGAAACTGTGTGCCGTTTGAATCATGGTGCTTTTCCGGTGGTTTTTGATCTGTCCCTGGTGCGTGGTCAGGGCTATTATACAGGCACGATCTTTGAGGTCGTTCACAATAATTATAAGGGTGCGATCGCTGGCGGCGGTCGCTATGATAAATTAATTGAAAAATTTGGCGGGGCGCCAACCCCAGCCGTTGGTTTTTCCATTGGTTTTGAGCGCATTTATGGGCTGTTAAAAACAGCTGATGATAGCCAACGTCACCTTGTGCCGCGGTTGGTATTATTGTATGAGACTGATCAATTCGAGGCAGCTTGGCAAACGGCTAGGTCGTATCAGGATCAATATCAAGTGACGTTAGTGAAGGCCGCTAAGAAACTTGGTAAGCAATTAAATCAATATCAAAGCAAGGCGTATCAAGCTTTTATGATTTATGGTAAGGATGACCAACCCCGTCTTTTTGAGTGATCAAAAAATTTTGTTTTTTGTGCTTTTTTGTCTCAAAATACGAACTAGCCAAATGGGCTAATCTAGAAAAATAAAAAGAGATCGGTTGTTCAGAAAGGATGACACATGGCAGAGGGAATCAATTGGTATCCTGGTCACATGGCCAAGGCCACCCGACTGATTCAGGAAAAATTGCGTCAAGTCGATTTGGTGGTCGAAATTGTTGATGCCAGAATACCTTTATCAAGTCGAAATCCGGTTTTACAGGGAATGGTACATAAACCGATTCATCTGCTTTTACTTAATAAAAGTGATTTGGCAGATCCGAGCAAGACCCGTGAATGGGAGATGTTTTATCGTAAAACAGTCACACGGGTATTGGCACTTTCTGCCATGGTTCCCGGTGACATCAAAAAAATGATTTCCACTTTGAAGGAACTGCTGGCACCCGTTCAAGCCAAAGCATTAGAAAGACAAAGAGGCTATACGCAACCTCGAGTGATGTTTATTGGTATTCCCAATTGTGGCAAGTCATCTTGGATTAATGCTTTAGCTGGAAAACGCGCTGCGATAACGGCCGACCGTCCTGGCGTTACCCGTGGTGCACAATGGATTAAAACCGCGAATGGATTTGATCTTTTAGATATGCCAGGTGTGTTGTGGCCGAAGCTTGGTGAGCGACATCAACAATTGGTATTGGCAGGAACGGGTGCCATTAAGGATACAATTTTAGATGTTGAACAACTCGCATTTGAGTTGTTTACCCTGTTAATAGACCATTATCCGTCTTCGATCGAGCAAACCTATCAGATTGAGTTGGCGGATGTAGATCCATATGATCTCTATCTGGCTGCAGCTAAAAAAAGGGGTTGTGTGCGCTCGGGTGGAAAAATAGATGAACATCGATTTGCCGTCCGCTTCCTCGATGAGTTGAGAGGTGGTAAATTGGGTCGTTTGACGTTGGATTTTTGTTCTGATACGGACAAGGTTGAGGTTTCAAGGTGAGAGAAACACCAATGGCGCGTTATGTGCGCATGGAAAAATATGCTGAGGCATTGCGCCAAAAAGGTTATTCATATCTGGCAGGTGTGGACGAGGTTGGACGTGGCTGTTTGGCAGGACCCGTTTATGTTGCTGCGGTCATTTTACCAGCTGATGCGGTTATTTTAGGCTTAAATGATTCAAAGAAGTTGAGTGCTAAAAAGCGTGAGGCATTGGCTGAGATCATCGAAGAAACGGCCATGTCTTATGCGATCGGCTCTGCTAGTGTGGCGGAGATAGATGCATTGAATATCTTGGGCGCAACGCGCCTGGCCATGCGGCGTGCAATTGAGGGTTTGTCTGTTCAACCCGATTATATTTTAGCTGATTACATGCCTTATCCAGATTGTCCATATCGAGCAGATTTTATTCCAAAAGGAGATTGTTCGGTCAATGTGATCGCTGCGGCATCTATTTTGGCAAAGGTCAAGCGAGATCAACTGATGTGCAGTTTTGAGGATCAGTACCCAGGTTATGATTTGGCAAAGAATAAAGGCTATCCAACCCCAAAGCATTATGAGGGCCTTGAACGCCTTGGACCGTCCGAGATTCACCGAAAAACTTATTTAAAAAAATGGTTGGCCGGCCGTGTTGACAAAGGCTGACATCGGGCGTTTTGGTGAGACCTATGCCGCAGATTATTTAATGGCACAGGGCCATCAGATTTGGGGACGAAATATCCATTTTGGAAAACGGGGCGAAGTGGACCTTATTAGCATTCATCAAGATACATGCTATTTCATCGAAGTGAAGTCGAAGCGCCTACGTGGACCTACGCAATCGTCTTATGTGGTCAAAGCTGCAGATCGACCGCTTAATGACTTGTCTTTGCCCGATTGGAGTCTTTCCCTTTTAAGCCGAATTCGCCCCTGTAAGTTTTATCAACTTCAGGCCTTGGCTTTTACCTCGAATGTCTTTAAAGCCTTGTCTCAACATTTTTCTTTTTTAGGGGTGCTGGTC
>JAEZVR010000073.1 GCA_023420715.1 Bacillota bacterium
CGATTCCGGTCTGTGGTTTTAGTTGGATCCATTGGATTGCCTGCAATATTACTCGGACAGTTATTGAAGAGGGAGAAAGCAAATCTGCAACAGATTTTATTCAGGGCATGAATAGTAGCTGGAGTATGCAAGGCGGACAATCGAAAGATCAGGCGATTGGTTTTACGCATTTTGGACCCCCAGATCAACCACATCGTTATGATTTGCATGTATATGCCTTAGATTCAAAGTTGGATCTCAAAGAGGGATTCTATTTAAATGAATTAAAGAAAGCAATGGAAGGGCATATTATACAGGAAGTCGTTTTATCTGGAGTATATAATCACGAATGAAAATTGTCTGTGAATCATGTGGTGAAACATTTGAGGTGAAAGCAATTAAAGAAACCGTCTTTTGTGTTTCTTGCGGACATCCGCAATCTGTTTTTAAGCCTGACTTTCTGGAACAAAATGAGGGGTCAGCACAAGATCTAGAAACAGAATTAGCAGAGCAACTCACGGTTTTTGTGCGGACGACGGAGGCAGAATCCCGTTTTCGTTGGATTGAATTGGCGCCAAATCATCTGAAGCAGGCTCTGATGTCATTGCATCAAATCAGATTTCAGCCATTGCGTCAGAAACATCAAGCCTATGCGGACTCATGGATGGCGGTGCTCCAACAATTTTTGATGATCGCTCAAAATTATGGAAAAGCTGGCAAGAAAATTAAACGTCGAGATGCTAAATTGGTTTTTAGTTTTCTCGAAAAGGTTTTAACCGCATTGGACGAAAATCCCTCACTTGATTCGTTATCGCATGAACAGGTAAAATTAACTGATTGTCTGCCAATTCGGGTGGAGTGGGCGAGCTTGATTTATCTATATGTTGATTTATGCATGAAAGATAAGCAATATCGCTCGGTGCTTTTTGGTTTTGGTAGCAAATCAGATGAAGATGTCGTTAAGAAAATATCATCTGAATTAGTGGATTTGGAGTCTCATTTACTTAAACCGCTTTTGTTACAAAAACCAGAGATTCAATCCTTGATTGATGGGATGCACGAAGGCTTTAGACTTTATTTCAACGATCAATCTAGTTTTAAAATAAGTTGAGGAGAATATGTATGAGTGAACAACAGCATGAACAGGAACATAAGGTGGATGTTCAGCGTAAAGCGCGCCGGGATCGCTTAAAACAGGAAAATAAAAAAACGGGCAGAAAACAGCCCATTCAGCAAGGAAGCCGTGTGAGCCGGCTCATGTATCCAATTATTTGCATCGTTCTTGTGCTGATTGTTGCGATATGGATTTTCTTCTCCATGGGTGTGGCTCAGAAATTTGCTGCGCCGATATCAATTGGCAATCATAAGGTTTCCGTTCTGGAATACAATTTTTACTATAAAAACACGGTTGCTCAATTTACGCAAACAGGCATGATTGCAAATGGGCCAGATGGACGTCCGAACTTATCGGCAGCTTCCAATATAGATCCGAATTTAACTTGGGAACAATATTTCAAAAAACAAACGAATGAAACGATCCAAGATACCTATGTTCGGGCGCTCTTAGCTGAAAAAGCAGGACAGAAACTTTCTGAAGCTTCAGAAACAGAAATTAATACATTTTTCGAACGACTCAAACAGCAATCTGGTAGCGATGTGGATTATCACAATGCACTGGTCGATCGTTTTGGTCAAGGGGCTTCTGAAGATGCCTTGCGTCCTATCTTGAATCGGATGTTCCTGGCAACAGACTATACACGATCTCATCCGAAGGAAATTAAAGTCACAAATGATGATGTAAAAGCTTATTACGAAGAACATAAAGATGATTTTGATTTTGTTGCTTATCATACTGTGATGGTTCAGCCAATTAAAAAGGTGGAAGCTCAAACAGATGAAGCCGGACAACAGGGAAGCAAGGCCCAATTCACGGATGAAGAAAAGGCAGAAGCAAAGCAAAAAGCTGAGGAAATTTTGGCAAAATCAACTTCTGAAGATGCCTATATCACGGCAGCGAAGGACTTTGTGGCAACTTGGTCGGATGATGAGCGAAATGCCTTAATGAATGCAGCGACAAATAAAGATGATGTGACTTATCGGAAAGATGTCCGCTCTTCAATTGCAAATAAGGAAGTCGCAGATTGGTTGTTTAATGCTGAACGTAAGGGTGGAGATAAGGCGGTTATTGAATCTGGGAATTACTATTTTGTCGTGTATTACATTGCCCGTGAACAAGATAATGAACATCTGCCCTCTGTTAGACATATCTTGTTTGGCACGCAAGTAACGGCAGCTGGACAAACGGGTGGAGAAACACCGGCGATTGATCCAGCAAAGATTGATGAGTCAGCAAAGCAGAAAGCTGAGGAAACATTGGCCAAGATTCAAACAGAAGAAGATATGCAAAAGCTTGGCGATACGCTTAAAGCCCAAGGTCAAGTGCGTGAATCTGCTGAATATAACAATGTTGCAGTCGGACAAATGGTCCCAGAGTTCAATGATTGGATTTTTGATCCAGCAAGAAAACCAGGTGACAAGGGTATTGTTAAGACAACATTTGGATATCACGTGATGTATTTCAAACAATTTTCAGATCAGCCAAGTTGGTATTTAAAGGCAGAATCTGGGCTTCAAGGCACCAAGTTTAATGAAGAACTAGAGGCAGCAAAAAAAGATGCCGCCTATGCGATAACTGAACACGCTTTTGGAATGCGATTTGTCAAAGCTTAAAATTGATTTAAAGTAAAAGACCCTTGAAACGGATATGTACCCCCTTTACTGGAAAAGCAGCAAAGGGGGTTTTTGTATGAAACATAATATAGAATAGTAAATCTGCTGAAAGATCGGTCGTTAGACCGGAATGACCGCGTTACGGGATTTTAGATAGATGTCAATATCGTTGTTGATGTATTGATAGCCCGTTGTATGCAGTAAATCATAAAATTCACGCAGATAGTCAAACACACCATAACGGCGGAAAAGAGCTTCTGTCTGTTTTCCTGTCAGCGATTTGTAAACTTTATAATTTTCAATACAAAATACGGCAAAGGCAGTTTCCTGACTCATATCGTAAGCCTCCCTACACATCGGGATAGCAAATACTTCCCGTTTGTTCTTCCTGTTCAAAAAGCGAATAAAGCATCTCCGTGCTGTACTGCCAGACCTTGGTCTCCTCTTGCTCAAGCGCCGCATAGAGCTTGGAGGCGTACAGCATGGCAATGGCTTCGTCTTCAGTGACTTGTTTCTTTTTTGCAATCATGCCGATAAGATCGGCGCTGATGTACGGCATGACAGCAAAGAATTGTTCCTTTCCCATCGTTATTCCTCCCGGATTTCTTTGGACTCGATAAATGTCACAAAGGTAAGAATCTTCTCTGTATGGAATGTCCACTGATCCTGCAAAACTACAGTTTTCAGCCGTTTTACCGTTTCCTCGGCGTCCAGAACACCTGTTTCAAAAAGGCGGATAGAACGGTAAACATTATCGTCTGCAACTGGTCCTATATGCATATCCGCCGTCATATCGTTCATTTCACCTCTGCGATTTTTGACGACAAACTGCAACCATTCCATATCGGCGTTCTGATAGCGGTGAATGATAGCCCGGGATTTGGCTGCATCAAAATCAAACGCGTAGACGGAGACATACCCGACCGGTTTATTTTCTCTGCGCATCTTGATTCTTGTCCAGCGCTCTGCCTGCTGCAAGGAAGTTGTCGTATAAAAACCCGTTCCGAAATCTAGAAAGCTTTCGCTGCTGCGAATTTCTGGCTTTTCCACGGGAACGGTACTTCCATGATAAAGAATCATGCGAGTCCCTCCAATATTTTATGAATTGTCTTCTGCTCCTTTTTCAGGGCAGACAGCATTGCAGCGTAGTGTTTGCGAAGTGCGAGCTTGTCGCGGACAGCAGTAACGGTACCGGCGTCCTTACCGATGTATTTGTCATGCAGCTTTCCGTTTTCCCGATATTTCAAATAATAATATTCTTTCTTGCGGCATACGAGTGATCCTTTTGGTAATTGTGCAAGTAAAGCTTCGTATTCATGGATCATCCGCTCATTTCCGCGAGCCTCGTTTTGTATTACAGAGCGTATCAACAAGTCTTTCACCTCATTTGTATTATACCACACAAACAGTAAAATATTAACCGTATTGTGTGGCAATCCGAAAATGCAGTTTGTATCAGAAAGGGATTTTAATGGCAACACGATATATTCACTTTACAGAAGGACAAAAACAGACAACCCGGCAAATCGATATTGCTAGGCTGCTTCACGCTCAAGGCGAAATATTAAAACGCTCCGGCGGCGAGTGCGAGTGGCGGGATGGATCGCAGAAAGTCACCATCCGCCGACTATCACAACGCTGGGTTTGTAGGTTTTGATATGGACGGCGTTTCCCGTCATTCCCATAAGCGAGGAACAGGTTCGCGGAGCAGTTATGAAGAGTATATCGGCGGCATCCTGCCGGAATACAGCTTTATCTCCATGAACAAGGAATGATGTAAAAATCACAGCTATCCTGTCTGCTGCGGAGTCGCAGATCATGTATTGTGGTAGATGATAAATGACAATCTGCATACCGATAAAGTATATCTGTGTTTCGGCACGATGAACCTGGTCAGCAATCGGCAGAACAGATCATCGGCAAGCTGGTGGAAAAAGGAATATCGTCTGAAATCCTCACCTCAATTCTCAAAGACAGGAATGAGGATTTACTTTTTACAGAATAGGAGGAAGAATCATGCCCAACATTACAGTTTCGATTGTTGTAGCAACGGTTATGTTTTTCGTGCTGGGAGGCTTGACGCTGCTCGCCATATCCATAACCTCCACAACATCAAATCCAAAATGGTCGGCGACGGTCAGCCCGGTACTGCGCGGTTTTCTACCAAAGTGGAGATACGCCGTATTTACAAGCAAATTGCGTTCATACCGGAAGAATGGAGAAAGAAAGCAAAGAAGAACACATTGCCCGATCTGCCTTCCCTTTACTGAACAAAGCAGCAAAGGGGCACATATCAAACAGTACAACACGCCGGTTTTACCTGGCGTGTTGTTCATTTTGTCTAAAAAAATTTAATCTAACGGATCTTGAAAAAAGAAATCGTTAGAGATTGTGGTCAAAATGCACAATAAAATATAAAAATTTTATGCAAAAAGTTCAAATTATTTATTAATTGTCTAGAATTGAAAAAAATTGCGCAAAAACTTCGCTTAATCGATGAAAAATACTTGACAAGCCCGTGATT
>JAEZVR010000119.1 GCA_023420715.1 Bacillota bacterium
CCAGACTCAATCGCTTGAATTTCTTCATCGGTCGCATCCAGTTTAACCCAAATTTCAACTGGCGGTTTAGCGCCAACAGCCTCTGCAATATGCTTTGCATTCAACGAAACAGAAACAAAGGCCCCCATTAATGTGAGCATCAATGCAATCGTCGTAATAGACGCCAACGCAACAAGTGGATGGCGCACAATATTCTTAAAACTCTCCTTAACGGAATTCAATAATATTCTGAATTTCATGACGTTGCCTCAACCCTCTTTTTGATCTGTCTGAAGATCATCCTCAACCCAATCCGAAGCCGGCTTTTCAGATGCTTCAATTTTTTCTTTGACTTCTGAGACAGACAAATCTTTATAAATCACAGATTCTGGCTCCGTTACCTCAGGCATTTGTAAATCTGCATAAGGGCTGGAAACAACATGAAGGGGTTCCGTCACTGGTGACTCATATAAGGCCTCTACCGCTTCAGGTTTTGGCAGATCCTCAAAAGGCTTTTCTGCAATTTCTTCAGTAGACAACAGCGTGGAAGCTGGGCGTTGTACGTCAACCTCGTTTGCCGCTTCTTCAATTAATTCATCTAAAAGCTCAGGTTCTGCAACGACGCCCGCAACATTAAGGCCTTGTCCAGATTCTGCTTGAATCGGGCTTTGGGGTTTTCGTTCAAACGTTCCTCCGGTATCGTCACGCACCAAATGCCCTTGATCAATAACCACCACGCGGCGTTTCATGCGATTAACCATTTCTTTATCGTGGGTACAAACCACCACCGTTGTCCCCATTCGATTGATCTCTTCCAGGAGGGCCATAATGGTTTCGCTGTTAATTGGATCCAGGTTCCCAGTTGGTTCATCTGCTAAAAGGACAGACGGATTATTCACCATCGCCCGTGCAATAGCCACCCGCTGCTGCTCACCACCCGATAATTCATGCGGGAAGGCATGTTCTCGGTGACGCAAACCAACCGTACTTAGCACCATTAAAACCTGACGCTTGATGGTTTTCTTGGAATAGCCCAAAATTTCTAACGAAAAAGCAACATTTTCAAAGATCGTCTTGGTAGGAATCAGCCTAAAATCCTGAAATACCATCCCGATATTGCGTCGCAAATACGGAACCCAGCGGCGTTTTAAGCGATTGAGACAATAGTCGCCAACAAAAACATCACCGGCATTTGGCTTTTCTTCACAAGTCAGCAACTTCACAATCGTCGACTTACCCGACCCGCTTCGGCCAATAACAAAGACAAATTCGCCTTCCTGAATTTCAAAACTGACATCATCTAATGCGAGTGGCGCGCCACTCTGATAAGACATACTGACATGATTAAACCGGATCAACTGTCTCATCTCCTTTCTGATGCTCCCCTAACGGATGCATCTGTACAGATCAAAATACAAGTTTACCGCTTTTAAAACAGATTCTCAATTGTCCTCAGCGTCGCCACCGCGCGGGGGAGCCAAGTGCACTCGGCGCTTGTTTTTCGAGATATTTACGCACCATGGATGCCAATTTAAATAAAACGGCATCATCAAAGTTTCTCAAATCTAAATCCGTCGTCTTTTGCACCTTATCCAAGCGGTAAACCAAAGTATTGCGATGGACAAACAGCTGTCTGGATGTCTCACTCCCGTTCAAATTGTTTTCAAAAAACTTATCGATGGTATTTAGCGTTTCTTCATCTAATTCATCATAGGATTCATGTGGAAAGACTTCATCTAAGAACATCCGGCACAAGGTCGGGGGCAATTGATAAATTAAGCGACCGAGACCAAGGCGATTATAGAACATCAATTCAACTTCCGGATTAAAAATATCGCCAATCGTCAAGGCAAGTGATGCTTCCCGATATGACCGTGCACAATCTTTAAGGGTTTCTACAGCCATACCGATCCCAATATGAACATGTTCACGCCCGCCTTGTTTCAGCATGTTGGCAATTTCTTTACCAATTTCTGCCGCTTCACGTTTGGGATTATCTGTCATCAGTTCTTTGACAATAACAATGCTGTTTTCATCCATCGTGAGCATGAAATCGTTTCGATTGCGGCCCACCCAGTCCGATAATATCCCTTGTGCCGCCAAATTATTTTCGTTTGGCGTCCGCACAATATAAACCACACGGCAACCCACATATGAAATATGGTGCTCACGTGCTTTTAACGGAATATCTCCAGGTAATTCATTCTCCAATAAAATATTTTTGACTAAGGATTTTTTATCCGACTCATTGGTTTTATCTTGTAAAGTCGCAATAATCCATTGGCTCAAAAGCTCTGCATAGGCTTGAGAAACGGCATCGGTGCCATCAATAAAACAGCAATAGGTTTGGCTGTCTAATTCTGTCAAATTTCGGTACACACGTTGATCGGAAATCAAAAAATGATCGCCTCGTTGCAACAATTGAGCCGCTTCAATTTCTAAGGTTGTCACCAAAGATTCATCTGTGGCATAGATCACCGTCCCTTTTTCGTCTGTGATGCCAGCCCCACGATCTAAACAATCTGCCGCCTTTTTAATACAACGCTTTAACTCGTCCATAATTTGCCTCATCAATAAAAATCCTGAGTGAATCGCTTGCGTTAAGCCATCTCTTCATATAGTCTTCACTATTATAACAGGTTTTGATGCAATTTTGTGCATTTTGTCTAAAAAGCTCTGATTCAAGACTGGTTTTTGTAGATTTTATGGACAGAAAAAACGGTCTATTTTACAAATCATTTAAAAAATGTCTGAATGAATCCGCTGAATCTTGCCGTGGCTCAAGTAGACCCGAGGCACACGCTTGCCAACAATACAAACCACCTCATATGCAATGGTCTGCTGCCATTTTGCCAATTCAGATACGGGCAAACAAACCTCATCACCATTTGGCAGATGGTCAAACCCAAATAAAATAACTTCATCGCCTAACTGTACCCCAGTTGGTAAATCTGTGACATCCACCATACAAGCATCCATACAGATATTACCCACAACTGGCGCCAGACAACCTCGTATCATCACCTGTGCTTTTCCGCTCATAATGCGCGCATAGCCATCTGCATAACCGATGGGAATGGTCGCAATCTGCCGAGCAGAGGGTGCGATATAACGCCTCCCATAGCCAACACCAGTATTTTCCTCAACGGTTTTAACATCGATGACCATGGATTTTAATGCCATGACCGGCTTCAGATAAGGCGCATGTTGATCACATTCATCTGGCAACAAGCCGTAGGTTGCCAACCCCACTCTCACCAAATTTAAATGATAAGCCGGATAACGCATAAAAGCCGCGCTATTACAACAGTGCTTAATCGGGATATACAACCCCTGTCGTTCTAATTCTGTATAAATGCTGTGAAACAGACGAAACTGTTGATCCACATAAGTTGAATCTTGTTCATCTGCAGTTGCAAAATGCGTATAGATGCCCTCTACTTGGACATGTTTTAGGCGCAAGATGTGTTCAATATGCTCAATACTATCAAATTCTGGCAAAAAACCGATGCGACTCATGCCTGTATCAATTTTAATATGTACTTTCGGACGCAAATCCAGCGATTTTGCAGCCACCTCCAACGCATCGATCAGATCCCAGGAATAAACCGTTTGGGTGATCTGATGCTGAATGATCTCGCCTGCCCGCCGAGGATCTGTATAACTTAAGACCAAAATCGGTGCTTCAATACCCTGTTGACGCAATTGTATGGCTTCATCTAGCATGGACACCGCTAGACGTGTATAGCCATTGTCGAGCATGCATTTCGCCACTTCATACGCACCATGGCCATAACCGTCTGCTTTCACCACACCCATAATCTCTGTCTGAGGGGATGCAAGAGCGGTCAGATAACGACAATTCGATGCCAATGCATCTAGATCAATCTCCGCCCAAGAGCGATTCACAATATACTCCATTGGATTCATGCGCTTACCACCCCATCTGTCGAAAAGCCTTGCCAAAAGCTTCCACAACTTTTAGAGGACCGGGCGTACGTACGCCCGCTTGGCAGGACACGATCTCTCCAGCCAAACCATGCGCATAAACAGCAACACCTGCAATATGGGCGGCAGGTATATTGCGCCACGACTCGCTTGCCCATAAACCAGCCAGTAACCCCGCCAACACATCGCCACTGCCGCCTTTTGCCAAGACATCGTCCCCACAAGGACTTACCCATTGGCTGTGTGCGGGACTGGGTGATGTCTTTTGAACCGCTAAAACAGGCTCGGGAGATGCAATAACCGTCGCATGACCCTTTAAGATAACCACCGAACCCAGCGCTTGCGCCAACCACTTGGCCTGATCCAGTCGACCCGAAGTCGGCAGCAATTCTGGGATGGATAACTGCCCCGCATGTACCAACCGAGACACACCGGCAGCCAGGCGCTTAAATTCACCAGGATGGGGGGTTAAAACAACCGGTTCGCGATGCTGATCACGTCTCTTGCACAACCCCAATAAAGCGGCATCATTCTCTGCAAGTAAAGTGAGTGCATCGGCGTCCAGAACCAACCGTGGGGCATATTGAATCGCCCATTCCAGCAGCAACGCCGTTTCTTCTGCTAAGCTACTGCCACAGCCCAGCAAAACCACCGTCTTATCTTGAAGCTGTGTCATAAATTGTGCTTGTAAATCATTGATATGCCGAGGTCTTTTTAACAAAATGGCGGCGGGCACAGCAGCCGCAGCACTTAAAAAACTCGCCTCTGGCGTAGACCATGTGACACGCCCAACCCCAGAAGATAAACAACTTTGACAAGCTAGGATGCCTGCACCTGGATAAGATTCCGAGCCCACATATAAAAGGGCATGGCCAAACTGTCCCTTATGTCCATCAACAGGACGAGGATATGCCAAAGACTGGGCCCAATGATCATCCAGCACACATAAACCCCAATCCTCAGCCGTTGATGAACAACTTTGTTTTTCTTTTTGCCGCTTATTTTTACAATATTGATGAAACTGCTCAAAAATAAAAGAAGCAGGCAGGGTCAGGTCTGCCACTTGAATACGACCTGAAAACAAGCAACCCGGATGCAGATAAAGACCTGGTTTTGGTGCAACAAAAGTAACGGTTACTGTTGCTTTAACCGCCATCGGGGAAACCAGTCCCGTATTGGCATCGATACCCGTCGGCACATCGATACTCACCACAGGTAATTGACTTTGATTAATCTGCTCACAACACAGCTGAATCGGCTCATCTAAATCTAAAGACCGCTGACCAAAACCTGTGCCTAAAAGGCCATCGATGATGACCGCAAAGCCAGGCGCTTTAAATGCGCTTGCTGTATCAAAAGGTATGCCTATAGCTTGTGCAATCATGCGCTGACGGCCAGCAGGTGTGTCCGGGCTCGCTTGAACATCTGAATAGGGTTCATACACAATCGGCTGATAGCCTTGACTCAATAAATGCCTCGCCGCAACATAGGCATCTCCGCCATTATTGCCTTTACCAGCAAAACAGGCGACCTTGGATCCCCGAGGGGCAAGAGATGTACAAGCATTGGCAACAGCAGCCCCCGCTGCTTCCATGAGCAACAAAAGCGGTATTTGAAGACAGGTTTCGGCCTGCTGATCCAGCCATTGTTGTTGTTCACGCGTCAAAGTGAGCATGACGAGCTCCTTGTTTTGTCAGTTGACGATTTTTATACATCACCACAAATAAAACAAAAATCACAAAAATAAACAGCCAAAGCACTTGCGTTAAAATCACAAAAGAGAGCGATACGCTTGGAATCGCCATCGTAATTAAGCTAAACAACAGCTGAACACCGAGGCTTGCACCAGAGATGTAAAGCAAGGGGACACGAAAGACGCGCTGTCCCAATAAGAATTTAGTCAAAAAACCAAAGCAGAATACGAGATGAATCATAAAGGCAATCCACAGCATGCCAAAACTCACCCAAAAGGCTGTGAATTTAACAGAGTACAATGTAAATGTCGCAACATTAAATAAGACCAATACAAGGATTTCAACAATACCAGCCAAAATCACTTCGCTCTTTTTCATGCCGTAGCCACCTCATCGAATGCTAAAATAGTTTTGTTTTTATTTTAACAAATTCATGGGAGCGAACAGAATGTTGCGACAAACGCCGCCCGATTTTATAGGCGATATCTTGGCAGAAGTTCAAATTTTTGCAAACCAGCATTGGCCATGGATGCCCGCCAAAAAACAGGCGCCCAATCTCCGTGCAGAAAAACTGGTTCTCTGTAGCCAATCGCCGCGCCGAATAGAATTGATGCACCGTTTTCAAATACCATTCGAAACCCAAACTGTTCCACTGGATGAAACAGCCATTCATATGGATATTGAAACACATCTGAAATGCCATAGCCCTCAATGGACACCTGATTTAGTCGGAGGTTTTACAGCTTTAACCTGTGCCATTGCAAAAGCACGGACGATTGCACACCAAACAAAACAACCTAAGACGCTCTTTCTAGCCGCAGATACCACAGTCACTTTCAAAGGCGGGATCTTGCATAAACCGCATCATTTGGAAGCGGCCAAGCAGATGTTAACGCAGCTTTGCGGCGAAATCCAAACCGTTCAAACGGCATCTGTTTTACTCCAAACAGACGAAACGGGGAGTCTGGTCGATGAATGGCTAGACATTGATCAAGCTTACGTCCAATTTTTCCCACTAGATCAAGCCCAAGCTGCCTTAATTGACCGTTATCTGGCAACAGGATCTCCCCTAGATAAAGCTGGCGCATACGGCATTCAAGATATGGGCGCCTTGCTCATTCAGCATATGAACGGTGATTTTTATACCATTATGGGACTGCCGATTGCCAAATTACATCGCCCCATCCGAGAACGACTTCACAGACAAGAAGATTGATTCACCGCTACGGACACACTCGAAATCGATAGATGTTGTCGTTGATATACCGCTCATTTGCCTCGGTATAGATCATATCTGAGGGGGCGATGATATGTGTTTCATCTACAGGGGCTTGAGGCTCTAAACAAAAGCCGCCAAGCGACACGATACGCTGATCAAACAAGCCTTGGGATTCTGGCAAATAATAGCCTGTATAAAACTGCAGTGAGGGCTGATTCGTGGCCATTTCCAACGCGATTCCAGACTGCCGTGACCAGGCTTTTGCCACAGTCCGCAGACCTTCACCTTTCAACTTAAATGCATGATCAAAACCGGTCTTTTGCGTCGCTTGAATGGCAGTTTTGAGTGTCATTTCTGCATTAAAATCATAAGGTGTTCCCGCTACGCTGCACCATTCACCCGTCGGGATATTCTGTGTATCAACCACCTGATACGCCGTATTGGCAATCTGAATCACGTGATCATCGACTCTGCCAGATCCATTCAGATTAAAGTAACTGTGCTGGGTTAAGTTTAAATAAGTCCGTGTATCCGGCACGACCGTGTAGGTTAATCTCAATTGATTATCTTCAGTCAAAGAAGCATCTAATCGCATATCCAAATTAGCTTCATACACCCCAGGAACAGCATTAAAAGACAGCTTCATCTGAAAACGGTCAGCGCAAACCTGTGTCACATCCCAAATGCGATGACTAATACCAATATCCCCACTGTGCAAACAATTCACACCTTCATTTTGCGGCAATTGCCAGCACTGATCGCCGATCTGCAAACGTCCGTGTTTAACCCGATTCGCCACAGGACCGACAGTGGCACCTAAATAACAATTCCCTGCTAAATAAGCTTTAAGCTGGTCGTAGCCCAATATTAAATCCGTCATCACGCCATGGGCATTCGGCATCTGCGCACGAACCCATGTCGCACCATAGTTTGTAAAGGTAACTGACAACTGATTTTGGTTCGTCAACGTAATCAACTGAACAGATTTTAATTCAGCAGAAGCGGGCGAAAGATCAGACAAAAAATGCGGTTGCGTCAAATGCTGCTGTTTCATGGGGAAACCTCTCTCAATCGAGCCATGCTTTTAATTGGTCAATATCCAATGTGCCGGTCTGTTCGTGACGCCGTTTGCCAGAAATATAATGTGCCACCATTGGAATTTCATGTACCTTTTCTTGCTGTGCAAGATCTGGATTTTCATCTACATCCACAAACAAAAACTGCAGATCGGTTCGTGTTTCATAGGTTCGAGACATTGCTTCAAACATGGGTAAAACAAAGCGATTCGAGCCGCACCAGGCTGCCCAAAATATAACCAGAGCCTGCTCTTTTTCTTGGATTACCGCTTCAAATTGTGCAGAATCTATAATTGGCTGTATCATCTTTTCCTTCTTTCTGTCATGACTAAATCTTGGCGATATTTTGAATGGCCGTCAGATCAAAAGGCGTTTCTTGATAGACATAATAATTGAGCCAGTTCGCAAATAAGAGATGTGCACAGCTGCGCCATTTAACAATGGGCGGTTTAGTCGGATCATCATCAGGATAATAATTCTCTGGCACCGCCATCGCCATGCCTTTGGCAATATCACGATCATATTCCGCCTTTAAGCTATACGGATCATACTCCACATGCCCCGTTAAAAAAATCTGACGTCCGCCTTTTCCCTCAATGGCAAAAATGCCCGATTCCGGGGAGGTGCATAGAATATCTAAATCCGGATGGCGCAGAACAGCGGCTTCATCAATATCGGTATGTCTAGAATGGGGCACATAGAAAATATCATCAAAGCCTCTGAATAAATGAATCGCTCGACTGGATGCCAGCTGATGCGCATAGACGCCGAACACTTTTTGCGGCAATGTTCTTTTTTCGATGCCGTAGTGATAGTACAACCCCGCCTGAGCGCCCCAACAGACATGTAATGTCGAATAAACATGGGTTTGACTCCATGCCATAATCTGACACAATTCCGGCCAATATTCAACGGCTTCAAACGGCAGGGTTTCGACAGGGGCCCCTGTAATAATCATGCCGTCAAATGTTTGATGCTGAATGTCTTCAAAAGTCACATAAAACTGCTCTAAATGTGACCGAGAAACATGTGTCGGCTGATAAGAAGCCGTATGAACCAATTTGATATCCACCTGAAGGGCACTATTTCCAAGGAGACGAAAAAATTGGGCTTCTGTGGTCTCTTTGGTGGGCATTAAATTGACCAAAAGCAATTTTAGGGGACGAATATCTTGATGAAAAGCACGATCTTCTGTCATATAAAAGATCGATTCTTGATCGAGAATATCTGCAGCCGGAATACCATTAGGGATTTTGATGGGCATGAGATCACCTGTCTATGTTTTTGTTTTTTTCATTATACCTTAGAACGGCATATCTCCCGAAAACCTAAAAACCTGCTTCCATGAAAATACCGCCCAAACGGACGGTATTTCCAGAAAGAAGATGAGTGGATAAAGATTAGTCATCTGATTTTTCTGCTTGACGGGCGGCAATCACCTTATCTGAGATTGGTCCTGGAGCCGGCTCGTATCGGGCAAATTCAATGGTGTACCAGCCACGTCCTTGGGTCATAGACCGCAAATCCGTTGCATAACGTCCCATTTCTGCCAAGGGAACTTCTGCTTGAATCACATTCATATTGCCCTTACGCTCAATACCCATAATTCTGCCGCGGCGTTGTGATAAGTCGCCCATGACATCGCCCATTTCTGCTTCTGGTGTATGGACTTCAACTGCACTCACTGGCTCAAGCAAAATCGGCGAAGCCTGAGGTATACCGTTTTTATAAGCCAAACGAGCCGCCGACTTAAATGCCATTTCGGATGAATCAACATCGTGATACGATCCATCGACAAGCGTAGCCTTTAAGCCAACCATGGGGAATCCTGCTAAAACACCTTCCTGGATTGCATCTTGCAAGCCTTTTTCAACAGCAGGGAAATAGGATTTGGGCACAGCGCCACCAAATACTTTTTCTTCAAAGACGAGGTCATCTGAATCACACGGTTCAAATTCAATCCAGACATCACCATATTGACCATGGCCACCCGATTGTTTTTTGTATTTTCCCTGTACTTTGACCTTTTTGCGAATGGTTTCGCGATAAGGCACCTTAGCTGGGAACAGCTCCGCTTCAACCTTATACTTATTCTTTAATTTAGATTTCAGCACATCCAGTTGCAATTCACCCAGACCCGACAAAACCAGTTCTTTGGTTTCGCGCACATTTTCGAGTTTAAAGGTCGGATCTTCATCGGCCAATTTATTTAAGCCACTGACAATCTTATCCTCTTCACCCGCTTTAACCGGTTTAATTGCCATCGAAAGCGCAGGGGAGGGAAAGACAATGCGCGTCAGACGAATGGGTTTTTCTCTTAAACTCAGTGTATCCCCCGTCTTGGTATCGTTTAATTTGGTCACTGCCCCAATATCACCGGGGCCGATGTAGTCGCAATTGGTCTGTTTTTTACCAATGACCGTACTCAAGCCTGAAATACGTTCATCTTTATCTTGGTCAAAATTATAGACCGTACTGCCATTGGTCAGTTTTCCAGAATACACCCGCAAGAAACTAATCCGACCCACAAAAGGATCTGCAATCGTTTTAAAGACAAGTGCCGCAAGCGGACCATCTTCTTGAGGTAAAAGCTGAATCGGTTCACCATCCGTTGTAATGGCCGGCACGGGTTTATGTTCAGATGAAGGGGGTAAATACCGACGAATATTATCCATCAAGAAATAGCAACCCTTATTTTGCAAAGCTGAACCCAGGAAAACCGGCATCATATAACCGCCCTTAATCCGATCTGTTAAGCCTGCTCGAATCTCTGCCGTTGTAAAAGCTTCCTCATTAAAGAATTTTTCTAATAATTCATCATTACTTTCGGCGATTTGTTCAATAATGGCATCGTACATAAAAACCACATTGTCTCGCATACCTTCTGGAATATCACAGGGCGTGGGTTTGCCATCTTTTTGGAAGCGGTAACCTTTCAATTCCACAACATCCACAAAACCAACAAACTGACCATCCTCTACAATTGGCAACTGGAGCGCTGTTGCACTGCGGCCAAAATGAGACCGAATATCGGCAAAGGTCTTTTGAAAATCTGCATTCTCGTCATCCATCTTATTGACAAAAAACGCATAGGGAATCCCTTGCGTCTCAATAAAACGCACTGATTTTTCGACCCCCACAGAAACACCAGAACGGGCACTGACATTCACAACTGCACAATCTGCCACGCGCAACCCCTGCATGACTTCTCCCATGAAATCAAAATCACCGGGGGTATCGATCACATTAAAAATAACATCGTCATATACCGCACTTGCGACACTCGTATTAATACTGATATGACGGCGTTGTTCTTCTGGATCAAAGTCCATCACAGTTGTTCCATCATTACTCTTGCCCAAACGATCAATCGCTTTTGCAATATACAAAATAGCTTCTGCCAGCGACGTCTTACCTGATCCGCTATGACCTAAAATCGCTACATTCCGAATTTGTGATGCCGGATAATGTTTCATATCCATTCCTCCCAATCCTAATGACAAAGTACTGGAGCAGGGTGGCCGTGCTTCAGCTGTTTTTTATTCTACTATGCAATCTGACTAATTTCTAGTGATAAAACGAGAGATTTTTTGAAAATATTGAACAAATCTGAATGATGAACAAGCCATATTTTGTTTGCAACCAGGGCATAAACCTCTTATAATAAGAACACTAACGCCTCGGTAGTCTAATGGATAGGACGACAGTTTCCGGAGCTGTAGATACGGGTTCAATTCCTGTCCGGGGTACCAAACGCGCAATGAGCGCGTTTTCTTTTTGCAAACAATCGTCTGACTGCTTGGGAAACAACATGTCTAAATCTGAGATTCAACCCATCGAGATCGCACGCACAAAAACGGTATTTGAAAACAATATCTGGCTTGCGCCCATGGCCGGTACATCCGATTTGCCTTTTCGCAAATATTGTCGTCAATGGGGTGCTGGCTGCGTTGTCACAGAACTGGTTAGTGCCCGCGGTATTCGTTATCACGGCATTACCCCGCATCAATACCGCTATTTAGAAATTCATCCCGATGAAGCGCCTGTGCTCATTCAACTCTTTGGACATAAACCAGATGATTTTAAAGCGGCCTGTGAAGCCATTCTCGCCCATCCAGTCTTGAACCAATGCACCGGCATCGATATTAATATGGGCTGTCCCGTCAAAAAGGTCACAACAACCGGCGCCGGATCTGCGCTCATGAAGGACCCGGCAAGGGCCGTGAGCATTATTCAAGCCGTGCAATCTGTACTCAAAAACACGCACAAAACCATCTCTGCCAAATTTCGCAAAGGCTTTGAGGCAGAAAGTTTCACGGCGCCGGACTTTGCCTGTCGTCTTGCCGATACGGGTATTGATATTTTGGCGGTTCATGGCCGAACAACCAAACAGATGTATTCTGGGAAGGCAGATTGGGACGCCATTGCCAAAACCAAGCAAGCTTTATTGGCGCGCGGCTATACTCAGCCACTTTTGGGAAATGGAGATGTCATTGATGCACGATCTGCCAAAGCTTTATTTGATCTTAGTGGTGTAGACGGCCTAATGATTGGGCGAGCTGCAATGGGGAAGCCCTGGATTTTTAAAACGATTGTCCAGTCACTGCAAGGCTTGACGGTATCTGAACCAGAACTCGACGAAAAGGTTATTTGGATGCGCCAATTTGCCAAAGATCTATGTGCATGGCTTGGCGAACCTCAAGCCATGCGAGAATTGAGAGGACGACTACCGCATTTTTTAAAAGGGGAGAAGGGAGCGGCACAGTTTCGGCTAAAAGCGAGTCAACTGACCTCTTGGATGGACTTAGATCGCCTGCTATCGGAATATCTCTCCAATTGAATCGTTTCGAATGCGACAAAAATCAACTGCAAAATCATCTGGTTAGACGGCCACCAGCTCGCACCCTTAAGCGTCAGTTATTTCGTTCGTTTAAAATCGGGGTGGAGCGGATCTGTTTTTGGCAACAATTCCAACGGATACAGATGAATCATAACGGCTTGAACAATGCTCACTGCCACCAAAAGAATCCCAACTTTGCCCATCAAAACAAGCCAAGTTGTCCGAAGATTGGTCATATCTCTAAACAGTAAAAAGAGGAAGCCAACGAGAAAGACCGCATTGATAATCGTACTTTGCTGGCGGCTCAATTTTAAATAGACATCCTGCGTTTTAGATCGAAAAACACGACGTCCTGGTAAATAATTTGTCCAATGGGGTTTTAATGGATATACCTTCGGCGTATCAGTAGGATTGACAGCTTGCACTTGCGCTTCACCGTCTTGCTCAGCAGCCATCGTCACAGCATCGGTTTGGTCAGCTTCATTTGCTGCGGCCTCGGCCTCGTATTGCTGATACATCGCACGCAAAGCCGCTTTTTCCGCTTCCAATGCCTTTTGTTGTTCAGATAAATGAGCGGCCTCCTCTGCAGCTTTTCGAGCCTCTTCTGGGGATATCACTTTTTCTGGCAAGGGCTCCACACAACCCCATTTAGCAAGCCCCCAACGGATCAGGACGTATATCAAGAACATCCCCAACCAAAGACCAACTTTTTCCAACACCTCACGAATGGTGTAACCCCCTTGATGGGTAAAATCAATGGTAAAAATAATGCCCGCCAACAGCAAATAGAAAACAATTTGAATGGTAATTCGTATGCCTTTAACCGGTCGAACCTTGGTCTTTCCATCTGTACACAGATAAACGGGCTGACGGGATAAAACATCGGCTGGTCGAAGCTGATATGAATATTTATGTTGATTTTCCATCTTCTTGCTGAACCTCATTCACATTGTCCATTTAATCTGTGATCACTGTGTTTGGGAACAATCACACCACCTTGCGTTTTATAAATACTGTGTGCAGGCACCACACCTCGCACCAGAGAAAGTGGATAAATAGACGTATGCATCCCAATAACTGTTCCTGGATTGAGCACCGAATTACAACCGACTTCCACAAAATCGCCAATCATGGCGCCCATTTTTTTAAGTCCTGTTTCATATTTTTCTGAACCACAACCAATAACCACTAACGTTTTGTCCGCTTTGACATTAGATGTTATACTGCCTGCGCCCATATGTGCGCGATAACCAAGAATAGAGTCTCCGACATAGTTATAATGAGGGACTTGAACACCGTCAAAAAGAATGACATTTTTAAGCTCTGTTGAATTTCCAACCACACAGCCTTCTCCAATTAAAACGGAACCACGAATATATGCACCATGACGAATCTCGGTCTCTGCCATGACAATACATGGGCCTTGTATGTAGGCAGTCGGCGCAACAGACGCTTTTCGACTAACCCACACCTCGGGCTGTATTTCATCATAATCGGATTGAGGCAGTTGCTGCCCAATTTCTCGAATCCACGTCGAAAGAAAGGGAAGTGCCTCCCAAGGATATTCCAATGCACCTAATTTTTCACCAAGCAGACAATGTGATAGATCAAATAAATCGTGTGTTTTTAAATCTGCGAATAACGAACCGGCCTTTGGCATTTTTTTCATACTGTGCTCCAATAAAGCCGCCCTATCCGTTCAGATAGGGCGTAATCGTCTTTATTATACACAATCTGCCTGCATGTACATTTAGATGCCTTCAAAAAGAGCCGTTGACAAATAGCGCTCACCCGTATCGGGCAAAATAACCACGATGGTCTTTCCAGCATTTTCTGGTCGTTTGGCAAGGGTCAAGGCTGCAGACAAAGCCGCCCCCGAAGAAATACCAACGAGCACGCCCTCTTGTTGTGCCATTTGCTTTGCCGTTTCTAATGCATCTGCATCCGAAACCTGAATGATTTCATCTACGAGATCTACATTCATAATGGCGGGAACAAAACCAGCTCCAATCCCTTGAATTTTATGCGGACTTGGCTGACCACCGGATAAAACAGGGGAGGCAGAAGGTTCTACGGCAACGATTTGAATATTGGGATTCTTAGACTTGAGGTAGGTGCCAGCGCCGGTTACAGTGCCACCCGTTCCCACACCAGAAACAAAAATATCGACCTGACCATCTGTATCCGACCAAATTTCTGGACCTGTCGTACTTTCATGCATCTGAACATTTGCTGGATGATCAAATTGACCGAGAATAACCGCATTGTCATTTTCGGCTTCCAATTCACGGGCTTTTTCAATGGCGCCTTTCATGCCTTTGGCCGCCTCTGTTAAAACCAACTCTGCGCCATAACCTTTTAAGATCTTGCGCCGTTCAATGCTCATGCTCTCCGGCATGACCAAAATTGTACGATAGCCCTTGGCAACACCAACGCTAGCTAAACCAATCCCTGTATTACCACTGGTCGCTTCAATAATCGTACCACCTGGTTTGAGTTTTCCAGATTGTTCCGCTGCTTCAATCATCGCCAAAGCAACCCGATCTTTCACACTGCCACTGGGATTAAAATATTCCAATTTAGCCAAAACAGTTGCATGCGTATCTGCGGTGAGTCGATTGACTTTCAGCAGAGGCGTATGGCCAATTAAAGCTGTTATCGATTGATAAATATTGGACATAAATCTATTTCACTCTCTATTAAATTAGAATACATTTTAGGATAAATTAAAATTTTGATATTTGTTTGAACTAATTTCAACGATTCTGTTCAGTTTCAAATTTTAACGATTTTCCTTATTGATAGACGTTACTAAAATCACAAAAAAATGTGTATCTCATGCTATAGTATTAGATGTACATTAAGTAAACACACACATAGTTTTTCATATCTATGAGCGTGTGTAATCAAAAATAAGGTGGTTATTATGATTAACAAAAATGTTTTAGAGGCACTCAAAGCCCAAATCAATCAGGAATTCTATTCCGCTTATTTATATCTGTCCATGTCTTTAAAAATGGAAGATGTGAATTACAAAGGATATGCAAACTGGCTGTTCAAACAGTATCAGGAAGAGCTAGATCACGCACATCAATTTATTGAATATGTGCAAAAACGGGGGGAAATTGTCCAATTGCAGGATATTAAGGCATCTGCTGTGGACGCTTCTTGCCCGTTGGATGTCGCCAAAAAAGTGCTCGCTCATGAAGAAAGCATCAGTGCATCCATCAACACACTCACAGAAATTGCACGCAAAGAAAATGATTATGCGACCGAAATCTTCTTGCATCAATTTATCAGTGAACAAATTGAGGAAGAAGATGCCGCACGCGACATTGTAGATCGCTTTACCTTGGCTGGCGACAACATTGCTGCCCGTTATGCCATTGACAATGAATTAAACGCACGTCAATAAGGACTTCACACAAACCAAACGCCCATTTCTCATGTGAGAAATGGGCGTTTTTTTGATTGATTGACAACATGGTGGCTCAAAAAAGTTTCCGTCGACCTTGGTCATCAAAATGCGCTTTAAGCGCTTTTTCTGTCGATACAATGCCAACAACCGTTCCCATGAGTGTTAGCACAACCAAAACCACTGCAACAATCCCCAATTGACCAATTGGCACCTGATAACAAGCTAGCATAATCATCACCGCCACAGCCGTTAAAACCAGACCGAGCCGCCACATGATTTGCGCATTATGACGCTGAGCAAAATCCCACGCTTCTTGAGATTTCATCGAGCGCTTTGTCCGATAACCACGATAGCGGTTCACTGCCTTAACTGGGTGCTTCATCATCCATAAATTCACAAGGCTCATCGAAAGCGGTATGGTAATGACCACGATAAAAATGAACAACCAGTCCATAAGCCACTCCAGATCTAATATCTGTACGAATTAAAGCTGCGGCTGAGGCGGAATGCTGGCAAATCCACGCTCAAGATCTGCATCTGTTGGCGTAAGATCCTTTAACAAACCCTGGTGATAAGCATCATAGGCGGCCAAATCGAAATAGCCAGTTCCCGTTAAGCCAAACAAAATCACCTTTTCTTCGCCTGTCTCTTTACAGTGTAAGGCCTCTTGAATGGTTTGACAAATCGCATGTGAAGATTCTGGTGCCGGTAAAAGACCTTCCACTTTAGCAAACAAAGTCGCCGCTTCAAAGACTTGATTTTGCGTGACGGCTCTTGCCTCATCTAAGTAGCCATCATGGTACAGTTGGGACAAAATAGGACTCATGCCATGATATCTTAACCCCCCTGCGTGACTAGCTGGAGGTATAAAAGCATGACCCAAGGTATACATTTTTGCCATCGGTGTGACACGCCCCGTATCGCAAAAATCGTAGGCAAACTGGCCTCGGGTCAAGCTTGGGCAAGAAGCTGGTTCAACCGCTATAAAATAAGGAGAAGTCTTTCCAGCCAAGCGGTCCGCCATAAAAGGTGCCATTAAACCGCCCAAATTAGAACCGCCGCCTGCGCAACCAATCACGATATCTGGATATTCATCCAGTTGTTCAAGGGCTTTTTTCGCCTCCAGACCAATAATGCTTTGGTGCAATAAAACCTGATTCAAAACAGAGCCAAGCACATACCGGTAACCTGTATTCGTCAATGCGGCTTCAACGGCTTCGGAAATGGCTGTTCCCAGGCTACCTGTACAATCTGGTTCTTTAGCCAATATTTCTCTACCTGCTTTTGTCGTATTAGAAGGGGAGGGGGTAACCTGTGCACCGTAGGTT
>JAEZVR010000019.1 GCA_023420715.1 Bacillota bacterium
TCTTTGCCCGTATCGGACACATAGATTTCTGTTGTATTGGCTTTTGGATAACGCGCAGAATAGGAATCTTTCCAAAAATGAATCACAAAGCGGTTAAAACGCTGTTGAGTGGCATACTCAAATGTGATTTCAGATTTTGTATTGCCTTCTTGTGAATATTGATAATTGCTCCAGGCGGTTCTATTCGGTCCACCAGTATTATTCGGAGAAATCGCTGTGGAACCATCATTTATTGCAGATAAGGTATCGGATTTTTTATTTTCCGGCGTATCTTCTGTCACACGCAAGGCATTGGGTCCCACGTTTGGTCCAACCGTCACCACCTCTTCTTGAACTCGAATGGATGCGGTGACTGTCAATGCTTGGCCAAAGACATTTGCCTTACCATTGACAACGACAGTTTGGGCTTGTTTCCAGGCCTCTTCTGTTTTCTTCTCCCACTGAACGGGGAAAGATACATTCAAGATTTTGCCATTTGCCATAATCGCTGGACGGCCATCGGGCAGTTTGGGTTCAACCCCAATGGGTGTCGCTGCAGAATAATTGAGCAAGGCGGCAACCGTATCGATCACATTTACCGAAATGCTAATGGTATCGCCCAATCCGGTTTTGCCATCCACCGCAAAGGATTTCACTTCATTCAGATCTTGCTCGCTAACCTCGGCCCAATCAACCTTGGTCTTTTCTTCTTGTCCGTCTACAAAGTAGGCCAGAACTTCCGTCGGCAAGGTGAGCTTAGCACCCTTTTTAACATAGATATTTCGAGCATACTTATAATGACTGACTTTCTTTTCGCCATCGGTTGCACCAACTTGTTGGGTTTGCACAGTAATGCTCGCTGGTGAGACGCCAGGTGCCTCTGCCTTTACGGTAAAGCCACCCCCCTGCTTGGTCGAGCGTACGATGGCCAGCACTTGACCCGCATGGGTGTTGCGATAGCCAGCCTGATAGGGGGTGTGGTCGGCTTGTAAGCCATTGTCCATGCCGATGAGCTCCCCAGCACCCGACACGGTGACGGTAACCTTCTTGTCATCGCCTAAGACCAGATTGCCAGCGGCATCCTTCAAATCGATGGTGATGTAACTCAAGTCTTTTCCGTCAGCAAGAATTTGACTGCGATCTGCTGAAGCTTCGAGTTTAGCCGCCGCACCAGCTGTCGAAACCGAAGAACGCCCCACCGTGTCTTGAATGACATTTCCAGTTGCATCATAAGCAACCGCTTCTAATCGCCCAGCTTTAAACGGCACACGCCAGGTTAGATAGAGATTTTTATGGTTTTGACGTTCTTTATCATTACCTTCATAAACCTGATATTTATAACCTGCCTTCGTCGTCTTTTGCGCAAAGGTCTTTTTGCCCAAAGACTGTCTGGTTTGACCATCATTTAAGAACAATTCCACACTAGCGGCGTCCGAGTAGACCACAACAGGCACCCGTTGCTGATTATCCTTAAAGAGGAGGTTTTCATTCCAAACCGGCAAGATGTGTAAGGTATGGCTCTTATGATTCCATTGACTGCGATAGAAGTAGTAGCTGTCTTTGGGGAAGCCAGCCGTGTCGACAATCCCAAAATACGAACTCTTCGGCGATGGCCAAGCCCCTTGTGCCCCGCGTCCAATACCATTCCATGGGGTAGGTTCACCCAAGTAATCAAAACCCGTCCAGATATAAGTACCCAAGACGTAGTCTCTTGTAATAATGTCATACCAGGCATCGCTGGCCACATTACCCCACCCAACGGCTGAGTTGTCATAAGAAGTGAGGACCTTGTCGCTGGTTCGTCCGCCACCATTCCAATAATGATACACACCGCGGCTGTTAATGGCCGATGCGGTTTCAGAACCATAGATTACCCAGTTTTGTTTGTTCCTGTAATATCTGTCATAAATACCACCATTAGCGTAATTCAGCCCAACGACACCGTTATTGGCGGCAATGGTATCGCCCATTTGAATCGCTTCACCCCAGTTTGCCTTAAGCTTGTTATCTCCAAGGGTAACTGGTCTGGAGGTATCCACCTCTTTCAGCCAAGACACCAATTGTTTAAAAATGCTCGGATATTCCGTAAACGGGCCGCCCATACCTTCCATGACTTCATTGCCCATGGACCACATAATAATGGAAGGGGCATTGATCCCACGCATCACCATTTGGCGCAGATCAAATTGAGCCCAGGTCATATCCGGCGTCGATTGCAAGAGAGGATTATCAGCGCCAATTTTTTTGCGGTACCAACCCGCATAATCGTGGTTATTGCCATTTTTGCTCTTTACCCAGGTATCGAAAGATTCTTCGATGAGCAACATCCCTTTTCGGTTACAGATATCGATTAAGGCACTGGCCGCTGGGTTATGGGTCACACGAATGCTGTTGACACCCATGTCTTTTAATATTTCAACTTGACGCTCCATGGCGCGGTAATAAGCTGCCGCCCCTAAAGCACCTTGATCGTGGTGCATGCAAACGCCTTGCAATTTCATCAATTGACCATTTAAAGAGAAACCTTTTTCTCGGTCAAAGTTAATGGTTCTAAAGCCGTAGTCGGTTTGCTGAACATCGACGACCTCACTGCCTTCGATCACATCTGTTTGAACCGTATAGAGCTGTGGATTATCCAAAGACCACGGGGTCGGATTAGGCACGGTAAAGGTTGTCGTAATCACTTGCTCATGATTCGGCTGAATGGTCGTGACTTCGCTCTCTTTAGAAACCAGGCTTTGTTCAGCTGTTTGACCATCGGGATAAACATGATGACGCACCTTAATTTCGGCTGCCGCTTGTCCTTTATTGACCACACGCGTCTTGACCGTGACATCCACATTGCTACCCAATTGACTAGAAATGTTTGGCGTCTGAATATCCACCCCGTATTGTCCGATATGAATGGGCGACACAATACTCAACGTGACATCACGATAAATCCCACTACCTGAATACCAACGGCTAGATGGCGTCTTATGATCCACCTTAACGGCAACCACGTTTTCTTGGCCAAATTCCACAGCGTCTGTAATATCCATGGCAAAAGGCGTATAGCCATAGGGATGGAAGCCCTGTTGCTTGCCATTGACCCATACTGTTGCATTCATGTAGACCCCGTCGAAGGTCAACTGTATCCGCTTACCCATTTCCGTCTTTGGAATAATGAAAGCCTTGCGATACCAACCGGTTCCGCCCGGCAAATAGCCGCTTTCCGCTTCCATCTGCTGTGAATAGTTCTGCTCGATGGAATAATCGTGCGGCAAATTTAAGGTGCGCCAAGTGGAATCATCGAAATTTTTATTTTGTGCTGTCGATGAGGCGCCCATGTAAAACTTCCAAGCGTCATTGAACCCATGTTCTCTTTGATCGCTGGTGAGTCGACTCACATAGACCACTTCTGGCTCAGAGGCCATCTGAGTATCATTGTTTAAAGGGTTAGGGTTTTCGGTCGGCTGAGCAAAAATCAAACCGCCACTGAACACCATCATGAAGGCCAGTATCATACTGACAATCTGCTGTTTTTTACGCATGGCTTCCTCCATTACATCGTCACGATGACAGATCAACATCCATCAGCGCCCAATTCGTTAACTTTATTTTAAGGGGGAAGCTCAAAAATACGGTCTTTTTTTGACCTTGTTTCCTAATTTTTTAAGTTAAAATCAATGTCTTTTTATGCATATTGTTGAATAAAAGAAACTTTTTTTGACTGAAATGAATATTTTGGAAAAGACTTCACACGAACGCACGATTTATAAATAAATTGCATTATAAGAATGCCGAAAAGACCTGATTTGCAAAATCCAGTCCTTTTGAGGATAGGCGATAGCCATCTGCCTGGGGCGTCTTGTCGATTAAACCCGCCTGATATAGGTTGTTCAGTTGACGACGTTGTTCAGCCGTAAAATCTTCACCAAATTTCTGTCGATAATCAGCTTGCAGACAGCCTGCCAAACGGCGAAACCCCAAATAAAAAAATTCT
>JAEZVR010000035.1 GCA_023420715.1 Bacillota bacterium
TTAATCCTCTTCATCCTTGCATCGGTTACAGATTGCTTGGACGGCAATATCGCCCGAAAATACCAATTGATTACCAATCTCGGTAAATTTTTAGATCCTATAGCAGATAAGTTCCTCGTGATGTCGGTTCTGATTGCCCTCTGTCAATTACAGCGACTGCATACTTTTGTTGTTTTGATCATTTTTATACGAGATTTAGCTGTTAACGGGATTCGGATGCTTAGTGCCAAGGCCGGAGTCGTGGTCGCCGCCAATTGGATCGGGAAGTGGAAGACGGTTACTCAAATCATCGCCATTATCAGCATCATGACTGAACTCAGCATTAAAGCCTTATTGCCCAACACCTTTTTAATCTCTGTCACCCACATTTTGGGAAATGTGATGCTCATAATCTCTGTCATTCTTGCCATTTTGTCGACAATTCGCTACATTCACGCCAATCGATCTGTGCTGATTGACAGTTGACAGTCTTTTTTTTCTTGTTATTATGTTTAAAGATAATTCACGTCAGAGTGCATTTTCTGCACGAGGAGGAAATTCATGAC
This sequence comes from Bacillota bacterium, assembly GCA_023420715.1. Classification (GTDB taxonomy): domain Bacteria; phylum Bacillota; class Clostridia; order Saccharofermentanales; family Fastidiosipilaceae; genus JAEZVR01. The sequence continues at coordinate 546 of JAEZVR010000035.1, forward strand.
AACTGAATCGATTTTTGAAAAGATTAAAGACATTTTGGTTGAACAATTGAGTATCGAAGGCGACGAAGTCAAAATGGATGCCAATTTCATCGACGATTTAAATGCAGATTCATTGGATATCGTTGAACTGGTCATGGCGATGGAAAGTGAATTCGATATCAGCATCCCAGATGAAGATGCCGAAAAAATCAAGACGGTAGGCGACGCTGTAGAATACGTCAAGACCCACGCTTAAGGCATACAAGAATCTGAGGTTCGACGTCGTCGGATCTCTTTTTTTATCCAGATGAGCCAACCAAATTCACTTGCCATGTCAGATATATCCGATTTAGAAGCGGCTCTGGGGTACAGGTTCAACGATCCTCACCTCCTAACGACCGCATTAACCCATTCTTCCTGGTCACATGAACATCGATGTGATCCAAAAACAAACAACGAACGTCTAGAATTTCTAGGCGACGCTGTTTTAAGTTTGTGTATAAGCACCCATTTATTTAATCATCCGTCAGATTTTCCAGAAGGCAAACTCTCCAAACTGCGCGCAGCCATTGTCTGTGAAGAAACCCTCTGTGAAGTCGCCAAAAATCTCTCTTTGGGGGATTATCTGAGACTAGGTAAAGGGGAAACAAGAACACAAGGCTCGATGAAGGCCTCCAATTTGTCCAATGCCGTAGAGGCGATCTTAGGCGCGATCTATTTAGATCGTGACTTTCAAACGGCCTTTGCCATCGCCAGTCAATGGCTCGCACCCTATCTTTCTCAAGCACTTGAAGGGCAACTCATCTACGACTATAAAACCACCTTAATTGAAATCATCCAAGGTTGGGGCGTCCAGCATCAGATTGTCTTTAAGCAAACCCACCAGGAAGGCCCGCCACACCATCCCATTTTTTATGTGGAGGTTCTGATTGATCAAAAGGTATATGGTCGTGGAAACGGCAATAGCAAGAAGGCAGCCGAACAAGCGGCCGCAAAAGCGACCCTGAGCATGTTATAATGACGTGTCAATAAGATGAAACGGAGTTGACATGAAGCTCAGTTCGATAGACATACAAGGCTTTAAATCCTTTCCCGATCGCACACATATCGATTTCCACGATGGTGTCACTGCGATTGTTGGTCCAAATGGGAGTGGTAAATCGAATATTACCGATGCCATCCGTTGGGTGCTTGGTGAACAAAGTGTTAAATCACTGCGCGGTGGTCACATGGAAGACGTTATTTTCGGCGGCACAGAAAAACGTCGTCCCATGAGCTTTGCAGAAGTCACCATTACGTTTGACAACGCCGACCACGCTTTGCCGATCGAATTTGATACTGTCGAAATTACACGTCGTCTTTTCCGCTCTGGCGAGAGCACCTATTTGATTAATCGTCAAAACTGTCGTCTAAAAGATATTGTGCAGTTGTTTATGGATACGGGATTAGGGAAAGATGGCTATGCCATTATTAGCCAGGGACAAGTCGACCATATTCTCAGTCCTAAATCAGAAGATCGGCGAAAAATTTTCGAAGAAGCAGCGGGCATCCAAAAATACAAGGCTAGAAGAGATGAAGCCAGTCGCAAGCTTGAACAAACCACGCAAAATCTCATCCGAATTGAAGATCTCTATGTGGAGCTGAGCGAACGACTCACCCCACTTGAAAAACAGGCGCAAAAAGCCAAAGACTATTTAGCTTTAAAAGATGATTTAAAAAGGGTAGAAGTGGCTCTTTTGCTTCATGAAATCAACCAAAACGAAGCGACTAGATACAAAGATCAAGCCTATCGTCAACAATTGATGACAGATCAGGCGTCTATTGAGCAACAAACGCAGGATCTACACAGAACAACACAAGAAACTGAACGAGATTTGACGGAGCTCGATGTTTTTTTACAAACCTTGCGAGAAAAACAAGCCAAATGCCTGGAACATAAGGCAGAGCAACAACGTCAACTGGATATCGCAGAAGAACGGCTGAATTTTCTGTCAAGTCAAGAAACACAGGATGCCGGACGTATCGAGCAACATCGCACACAGGTTTTGCAAACCTTGACTGCGGCCCAAAAGCAAGCTGAAGAAGCGAAGCGACTAAAGGCAATCGCCGACACAGCACAACAAGATGTCGAAACCTTAAATCACCAGATCGCCCTGCAAGAATCTTCGCTCTCAGAGGGCGATGCCCATGCCAAAACCATCAATACGAACATTCAAGGATTGCGGGAGAAACAACAACAAACGCAAACCAACTTAGCTGGATTGCGCGCCAAAAAACAATTGCTCAGTGAGCGATTAGAAGCCGAAAAAACATCGGCTGAATTAGCCCAAGACAAATATCTCACACAGGCAAATGCATTACAGACCCTTCACGAGGCATGCGAAGCAGACAAAGCGACAGTGGAAAAAATGGCGAAGTCATTTGCCTTTGCTAAAGCCCATTTGGCAGAAATTCAAGCGGAACGAAATACCAATCAAGAAGACTTGGATGATCTCGTACGCAAACAAAAAGACCTGCAATATCGTTTATCGACCCTAAAAGAACTTGAAACACAATTGACCGGATACAGTGATACGGTCCGCAACCTATTTAAAGCAATTAAAAATCAACCTGAAGCCGAGCAAATACTTGGTACAATTGGCAATTTAATTGAAACTGACGAAACATACGAGCGGGCAATAGAAGTTGCCTTAGGTGCGTCCATCCAACATATTGTTGTGACGGATGATCAAATAGCACGACATTTCAT
>JAEZVR010000071.1 GCA_023420715.1 Bacillota bacterium
TGTTTACCCTGTCATGGCTTGATTTGTTCCCATTATCTGGGTTAATACGAACGAAAACAGTCAGCAATACAGGTTCAATTGGCTGTGTCTCTACTGGGTTATCTAAATCATTAAAAGCCTGATTTTCAACAACTGTAGATGCAGGAATATTTACTTTTTGTTCTGCATACTTTAGATTTGTGCCAGTAAATGACTGAGCAGGAATTTTTGTGACGCCATCACTTACTGTTATAGAAGTGATGTGATTGCTAAGTTTGGTCCATGGATTAGATTGTGTATCAAAACTTGGGACAGCGCCAGTACCAGTTATATTGAGTACACCGTCACGCAGTGTCCACCTCAAAGTATCTGATAGGTATCCTGAATCTATTCCTGTATTGGCTTTATAGCGTTCTTCGCTGGAAAGTGGGTGTTGTTCAGCGAATTCTGAACCCATTGCCAGTGCTGATGGACCATAGTGCCTTCCTAAGAAAAGATTCTTTTGACCATTCGTTGTACCTGCCCCCCACAAGAAAAACTGTGTGGGTCTATGATAAGTGGCATATCCAGAGTCCCATGTATTGTCCAACTGATACCACTGTCCACCGATATTGACTGTATTCCAAGCGTGATAGCCAACATCTGTCGAACCTAATACACTACGGATCTTCAAACCCATTTCCTGACCAATGCGACTTGTCAGCGCACTATAACCACCACACATGGTGACATTTTCAGTGACTGCGGTGTAAACAGAGTTGCTCTGTCCATAACCCATGACATCTACGAGCCAGTCGTGAATTTTGCGTATCTTTTCGTAATCAGTATGTACTGTGCTTTTTCGGTATCCAGCGAAAATGCCACCTGGAGCGAATAGCCCATCAATGTATTGATTAATCTGAATTTCTTGTGGCGCATTGGTATTCAGTCTGAATTTATAACTGATTTTCATACCATTTCCACCATCATCGAACGTATAGGGTTCTGTGGAAGTGGTATAAATGCCATATGCTAAACGCAGGTAGTCACCTTGGTTAGGCACACCCGTGTAATCCGTTGCACTGATTAGTATGCGGTCAACCAACCAGCCCATTGAGTTATAGCTTTCGCCATCAGGGAGTCTATACAGTAATATGGTTTCAGGTTGTCTCTCCAGCAGTCTGTTGCGCATCGTATTGACGGCTTCACTAAAACGACTTACAGCGATTGGTGTCTTATCCGCATATGAGAAATCTAACGCTGGTGGATTAGCATTCAGTGGATCTCTTTCTTGAACAGATGCCGGATCGTATTGAGCAAATATGTCGTGGGAATTAAAAGCGATCAACGTTGCACATAGTGCTATACAAATCGCAGCGCTTGTAATAACGCGTAAAAAAAGGCCTAAGCGATGACCCGTTTTTCGCAGTTTTGGCATACGAATGCTCCATTTCATAAACGAATTCTGTGTTAGCACGATTGTATCAAAAAGCCATTAATCAAAAAAAGAAATGCTTCTGATTCATGTAAATATTTTTTAAATGATTAAACCTGAGTTTGACTAAAATCGTTTGCCCGATACACCTTCTATCATTGCAAAAACAAAGTTATGATCGTCCTGAGTAAAGATGACTCAACAACCTGAACAATTTGAACAGCGGCTCTTTTTGGGACACGTCTGCGAATTGATCTGTCCAGCACAGGCGGTTGGAGAACCGTGCATCTGTTGTCGTTTTAAACCAAAGCGCAGGGCTTTTGTCGGACAAATGGACACGCATCGACCACATCGAATGCACTCCACGGCATTGGGTTGCTTCAATACTGCGACTTGCATCGGGCAAATCTGCTCACATCGACCGCATTGAATACACTTTTCATGATCTAGATGCAATTGAAAAATCGCGATTCGATTCATCCAACCATACAACGCGCCAAGCGGACAAAGATATTTGCAAAAAGGTCTATAAATAAGCACCGAAGCAAACAAGCAAAGACCTGCTACCAGGCTTTTCCAAGTAAATAGCCAGCCCAAACTCGCTCGAACACCTTCATTTGCGGCAGCTAAAGGCCAACCGCCCAGCATCACACCAGAAGGACAAAGATATTTGCAAAACCACGCAGCACCAAAACCAAAGCTATCTCTGATAACAATGGGCAGCACAAAAACAAATAAAACAAGTACAACGGACTTGATATACCTCAAATAGCGGAAGAACCAAAGGCGCGTCTCAAGTGGCAAACGCACTTGAGAAAGGCGATCAAAAGGATGTCTGAGACGATGTAAAAGATCTTGGATCAACCCAATGGGGCACAGCCAACCACAAACAAAGCGTCCCAAAAGGGCGCCAAAAATGAGCAAAGACCCTGCCACATACAAAGGCAATCGCAGCGGTGCATTCGCTAAACTCTGCTGGAGGGCACCGATTGGACAAGCACCCAAAGCACCTGGACACGCATAACAATTGAGGCCGGGCAAACAAATTTTTTTGAGTTCACCCTGATAAATCTGCCCTTTAAAAAAACCAATCAAAAAACCGTTCGTGATCAGTGTAAATAAAAAGGAACACAGCACACGAATCCGTTGATACTTGCGCACAGAAGGTCGCCCAGATCGACCACATCTACTCAATGATACAGATGACTTAGCCAATGCCAATGCACTCCAAACAAATTTGGGAAGCCTTTTGCCAGAGCGCTTGTACATCTCCATGGGAAATGCCAAGTATAACCAGCATGGACCCGACGCCCAAAAGCGCACAAGATATAAGCGGGATCTTTTTGACCCGCCGATGCGTTTTTTTTAAATCATTATGACTCATGATCAACTTGCTCTAATGCTTGTTTGATTAATGCTTCCCAATCTGCTTCACTGCGGGCGCCAATAATCTGTTTTTGAATCAAACCTTTTTCGTCCACAAATAAGGTGGTCGGTAATGATTGTACTTGATTAAGATAAGCAGCAAACAAATCCGGCGAAGGTAAAAGATGCGGATAATCAGCGCCTGTTTGTTCGATGATCGATTCAGCCTGAACCAATCGATCTTCTGCATACGTATTACCTGTTCCGATCACATCTAAAACAAGGCCGATAATTTGCACATCAGAGGTTGCAAAAGATTTGGACAACCGTCCAAGCGCAGGCATCTCATGTACACAAGGTGGACAAAAAGTTCCCCAAACATTTAAAACAGTGAGTTTTTTAGACTTAAACACAGATTCATCAAAACGCTTGCCATGAATATCCAATGTTGTAAAACGAGAAAATGTACCTGGATTTGGGTTGGTCAACGGCGGCATCTCAAGCTTTTCTTTTGACATACCAAGCTTGCTTTTTAATTGGGAGGATCTTGGTTTGCTAGATGCCTCCGCCGTATTCTTAATGATTTGTATATCTTCTACAGGCGGTTCAGTGGAACGACAGCCCGCAAGTGTTAAGCCCAAGACAAGACCCAAACCCAAAATTTTGACAAAGACATGATGACGATTCATGAACGACGCCCCCTACCGGTTTTTGCCTTTATATTTTGACGAAACAATCCTGCTCATTTGGTAACCCATCGGTCAAATCATCTGAACAAACTGACAATTCTTAAAATACTTTGTTAATTAATAATAAAATCTAGTTAAATGAAATGAACAATGAGTGGATCACACTTAATCTGCCATCGCTTTCTGAAAAGCTTCTGCCAATAATTGATCCGATGGTACCCCTTCAAAGACTTTATCCTCTCCGACATAAACCGTCGGTACATAATAATAGTTAAAAAATGGCTGCATCTTTTCGGGTTCTTTTTCTTCGTCAATAATACTTAAATCCACCGTCTGCCATTCTGGATGCTCAGCCAATAAATCTTCAATGATTTGTTTTGCTCTCGTGCAGTGCGGGCACCAGCTGGTGGTTAAAACATACATTTTTTTCATATCTGATCCTCCTGAAGCATTGAAGCTTTATGATTTATTATTTTACAAGGGAAACCGTCATCTACTTCATACGTATGTTACAAGAAAAGCGATACCTTGTGCACCTGTATTCAACAAGACGAGCGCTTGCTACAGAGCATCGTGTATCGCTTTTATCTGGCACATCAAACAAAAGGCCAGAAATAAATTTAAAACAATCGAAAGACGATCTTAGGCTTTTGCGAGTTTCTCACCTAAAGCACGGCATTGTGCCAAGCCATCATCATCCGGCGCATCATAAATAGCCAAGCCATCATCGACCAAATTTAAACCGGCATCCTCTGCCTCGCCTTGCCATGTTTTCATCCATTCCCCATCTGCCCAGGAATAAGACCCAAAGAGTGCACAAGGTTTGCCACTCAAATCGCCTTGAACATCATCCCAGAACGGCTGGAAATCGCCTTCTTCTAAAACTTCACTGCCCATTGCTGGACAACCCAAAGCTACTTTGCTGTACTTACCAGCATCTGCCGCAGAAATATCTGTTACGAAAAACAAATCTGCATCCTGACCAGCAGCTTTGATACCTTCAACAACAGCATTAGCCATCGCTTCCGTGTTACCTGTGCCACTCCAAAAAATGACTGCAATCTCTGCCATAAAACTGTCCTTTCTCCGACCTCGTCGGTTGCGCAAGCGCAAAAATTGGTTTATATCATATCCAGGTGATCTCTGGACGGATATACAATTACGATACATGCCTCAAAACAGTTGACCGCACGAGTGCGCGCGGACGCGACCCTAGATCAATTGCTTTGACAAAACGGTCTTCCCATTGACGAATTTTTTTGAATAAAGCCATCTTTTGATTTGGATTTTGATAGACTTTCCAATAGCCTGTACAAAGGGCTTCTTGAGAACCCTTTTGTATAAAACCCATCACATCCTCGAACGGATAACCCAAAAAAATGCCAATTTCGTGCGGAAAATCTTCACCTTTTAATTTGGCTGCAGCGATACGTTGTCTCAGCTGATCGAGCAATCGACGCAACTGCTCATCAAGCGTCAAATGATCTTCAAAACGGTAACCACAATCAATCAGAAACAGACGGTGGCGGATATGATTGAGCCAACGCATCATCGCCTGAGGATCATATAAATAAACAAGGGCCTCACACGAGCTGCGATAAAAAGTCGTGATCTTCAATGAAGAATCTTTAAACTCACGTCGATAATGGCGGAGCACAGCGTCCATCCCTGCTTGATCAACCAGTTGTCTACACCGCAATACCAGAAGATTCGCAGGGCGCAAGGAAGCAATAACAGCCGCACAATGCTTAACCAGCAAAGCATCATATGCCTTAAAAGCATGAATAGATGTTGGATGCGGAACAGATAGACCGTTAATCACTGCTTGACTCCTAGAACAACTTCTGGGAAAAGGTGGGATGCCAGCCGGCACCCCAACGCTTCAGGAGAGATTGCCATTCAGTATGGACTCAGTTAGCTTTGCTAACTAACAGCATTATTTTAGATAATCCATTGCTAACTGTCAATATGAATTTAAGTTTGCTAACTCATTTTTTTGTGGATTTATGTCATTCTCTGATTCATGAAGTTGTGAAAGATAATTCAAAAAAAGAGACCGTGCACACGCAAACCCCTGGTCACATCGATCTCATCAGCTTCTGTAGAAAAAAGTCTTGACGCGCAATTAAAAGACGATTAATATTTATTGGTATTGCGTCTATACGCATTAAATTACATCATTTAACAGGAGGAAAATACATGGCTACACGCAATGGCCCGCGCTTTAAAGAGTGCAGACGTTTAGGGGTTAACGTGTGCGGGCATCCCAAAGCAATGCGCCGCATGGATTCAGCACCTCGCAGCAATCGCAAACAGTCTGAATACAAGCTACAGCTCAACGAAAAACAGAAGGTAAAAGCTTATTATGGCATTTTAGAGAAACAAATGCTGAATTATTATAAGCGCGCCTACAAGGCAAAAGGCCTTACTGGTACCGTATTGTTAACGATGTTGGAGAGTCGTTTGGATAATATCGTCTACCGTACTGGTTTCGCACGTTCCATCCGCATGGCACGCCAATTGGTAACGCATGGTCATGTCTTAGTGAATGGTCGTCGTGTCAATATTCCATCTTACGAACTCAAACCTGGTGATAAAATCGAGTTAAAAGAAGCTTCACGCAAAATTGAACCTTTCCGTATCAATTTCCAAGATTTGCAAGGTTTCGATGTGCCTTATCTGACCAAAGATTTTGATGCATTTAGCGCGGTATATACACGTTATCCAGAACGTGAAGAATTACCCATCGAAGTCAATGAACAGAACATTGTTGAGTTCTATTCACGTTAAACCAATTAAAAAAAGCCCGGCAGAAGCCGGGCTTTTTTCTCTATTCTCGCCAAACACGAATACGTAAACGATCTCCAATCCAAGCCGCTTCCCCTGCATCAATCAGATCTGCCAAGAGTTCCAAGTCATTATCCGTTTGATCGATGCCGATTAGCTGGGCATAATAACCTTCAACCTCGGCTTTGCGCCCATTATTCAATATACGATTCAAGTGAGGGATATCTACTTCTTCAGCCATTCTAATTTCACCTTCTACTGTAATGGCCAAATATCCGCCCGATATCGATAAATCCGCCCGTAATTCGTCTACGCCAACAGAGAAAAAATAATTAATCAATTCTTGTAAAATACGTCTATCTAAATTGCGTTCTGACAACATCATTAACCTCAATCATTGTGTTGATCCATCGATCTGTTTTGCTTATGTTTCTTAGCATATTGTGTTTGATAACGATTTAGTCGCCACACTTTTAACCAATGTACCCGTTTCTTACCTTTTCGCCTGTATTCTTCAAGTATAGGAACCAAAATAGCGGCAATAAAACCACCAGAAAAACCATTATTGTATAAATTGACGCCCCCGTGAACAACACCAATGTTCAAGACCATACCCATATGACAAAAGCCTGCTAATATCCCTGCAAATGGACCATAATGTCCGGCAATCGGCGATAAGGTTGTACCAAATAAGGTTGCAAGCATGGCATTGGTATCATTATACGGAGAATGGTTTGCCATGGCAGCCAGCATAACACCGAGCATAACGGGCACAGCATTTAACGGATGCACGCCAAAAGCCGCAAATCCAACAACAGATAACCACGCCCCCAAAACCGGGCCGTTAAGATCGCCCTGAATCATAATGGCATATACCAAACAAATTAAGCCCATAGCGGCCATATTAAATAATGTAACGGCATGTCCACGATTTAGGGTAAAATCCGTAACCAATTGACCAGATTTTGTGAGAACATCATTGTAGTTTTCCCAGGGTTTGTCTGAATAGGCAAATGAACAGCCCAATAAAAAGAGGAGCAGAATAACCATTAAAAAAATGATCTGCCATTGTTGGTCATAAGATAAGAGCTTAACCGTATTCACACGCATATTAAACATGCGCAAAATCCCCATGGCCAACATCCCCACAATACCTGCTGTAAATCCAACATTAAAGAGGTTAAAACCCATATGGAAACGCAAAAAAGAGGTTGCCAAAGGCGGCATAATCAAGCCAATCAAAATACCAGCCAAACAACCAAGGGGAATTCCCCATTGAAGGGGTAATCCCAGACCAAAACTAATCACGCTAACAGTCGGACCTAAGGCAGTCGAACACAAGCTGATGACGACAATATGAGCGATTGGCACCCGTTTAATGACCATGTACAAAATCGTGCCAAGCATGATGGGCAATGTATTATAAAAATTTTTGCCAAAAAGCGAAAACCCACTAACCGTTAAGATTGCCGCCATGACTGGACCAGATAAAAAAACTTTGCGCACAAAAAGAAGCAGAACGGTTAACAGCGTAACCACGCCGCTATTTAAAAGTGCTGCGCCCAAACCACCAACCAATACATAGTCAGTGATGAGCTGAGATGGGGATAATAAAATGCGAATAGAGCCACGCAAAAGATTCCCAGGTGTATCAAGAAGGAGACCAAAGAAAAATAAGATCAGACAATAGGTTAGGACAATGGGGTAACCATTAAAATGTTCTGCAGAAATCAAACGCTGCCAAAAGGTATCCCCTTCTCCGAGAAATTGCACCCGCAAACGAAATTGCCTGCCAACCGTTGGGTTGTGCAAATGGGGAACATGTGCAACGACCTCTTCATGACTCGCATGAAAGGGATCATCCTGGCGCCACTTCTTTTGATCAATTTCCGTTACATTTTGTCGAGGGGGCTTCATCGCTGTCTCCTCTAGGCAAAACCATTTTCTGATCGACTAAAAACTGACAAGCAGCTCTAAAGCAAGCCTGATCACCTGAAAAAGTTAAGCATCCGATAACCGCTTCTGTCTTTAACCAATGGGCGGCATGGATTTCATCAGGTTGTAAATGAAGATGAGCACCTGGATCCACGGATGCCAAAAAATAGACAATGCATCGTTCTAAGGTTGGGCGGATATGGTATCGATCTACCACCCGAAAGCCAGAGATCGGACAAAAATCGAGTCCAACTTCTTCAGCGACCTCCCGTCTGGCCGTTTGAATCTCAGTTTCTTCCGCTTCCATCCGCCCTTTTGGAAAACCAAAATGCGTGGGCGTATGCTGAATAATCAACCATTTCAATTGATCAATTGCCAGGATATCATCCAACGGATGCTGGAAAAGAATCGCGCCGCAAGAGGTCACACAACCGCTTGCCGTTTCATCAAAAGATGCAGCCTCAGCGCTGTGTTTCGGATCCAGTTGGATGGTCATCTGAATCTATTAAGCGCACAACAAAGCGGGCATATACCGTATCGTCTTTTTGGAAAAGGCCAACACCGATTTTATAGGCTTTATCCGATGTCATCAGTTGACGTAAAGTCGGCACTTTAAACCACTGCTGCTGTAAAGATTCACGCCATTTTTCAATGCGATCATGATGCTGATCTGCCTCTTTTTCCAGTTGCAGCTTTGCTCGGAAAACCAGCATCTCATCTGTTTCTTCACTTGCGTTCAAGGGATAAGCGGTTGAATCCGTTACGACGTCTTGATACAAGAGATCTTTAACTTGCAAATTTAGACTTTCATCAATCGACCACGCTGGTAAGCTCTGCCTTGAATCCGGGGTATTGGGTTTGGATTCGCCGCCATCCACATCAGCTTGAGGATGTGCATCTGTGACAGCTTTCTTTAATGCCTGTACGAATTGATTTTCCTGTCCGGCTAAGATATAACCATCACTGCCACGTTTAATTTGCGCAGGTGTTGGTGCTTGATTAATGACTTCTTGTGTCCGAATCGGATTTAGGATGTTCCCAGTCTTTGTATCGAGTGCATAGCGAGTCGTCACTGTTTTCTCGCCATCCACGCCTGGAACCACAACCTCAATATGTCCACGCCATTGTGTCGGATCGTCAATATAAGTCGGCATCGCCGCAAACGACACGTTCTGAGTCCGCAAAACGCCAACCTCAATGATCTCATCTATTGGCGCTGTCCGCTGAGTTTCGACATCTCTCGCCACAAACAAAGTTGGATCTACCGGCTGACCTTGATCATCAAGTGGCACTTCCACCGTTTTCTTAATCTGTCCTGGATGACCTTGGGTCTTGATTTGTTTTTCGCCAAAGGGCAAATCCTCAGATGGCACATAGATCGTCCGATAAGGCATCTCTGTTGTCGTCGTCTGGCGCTGCCAATTCGGTTGCTTCGTACCTTGCAAAACCACTTCGTCTACAGCTGGCGTGCGTACCTCATCCACAAGCGTATCTTGCTTTGGATTTTGTACCACTTCACCTGTAGCGCTGTCCAAGGTTCCCGTATAGGTTTGAGTCAATCGACCTGCCTGTCCAGATGTTTGAACCCGAGACTCACCAAACCAGAGTTGATCTGTTTCTTGTACCAATTGATTAAAGGGCAATGTCGTCACAACAGTATATTTTAAGCCCTGAGAAATCATTTCTGTTTCTGGCGCTTTGATTTGCTTCTCATTGGATTGAGAATGAATCAGCGCACCAGTTTTTGCATCCACATCATAATACGTGATCTTTTCTGCCAATCCATTTTTACCAGGATGTTGGACCACTTTTTGTCCAATATCCAAGGTCGGATCGCCTTGCCACTGTGTCTGATAAGGCAATTCGATGGTTTCCACTTGCTGTGTCCCAATTTGGACAATCTCCTGTTTAGGCGCGACTTGTGTTTCTTTTACCACAAGCTGACCCGAACGTGGATCTCGCTCATACGTTAAAGTCTTAACCCCATTCTGACCCTTTTCAAGGATTTGATTTGAGGTACCAACCCGACGTGTTGCATCTGCAACATAGCGAACATCGTAGGGCAACTCGGTATCTTGAGAAACGGACTTTGCCCCATAAACATGCACCTCATTTACCGGTGCTTTAACGACACGCACAGCTTCGACAATTTGTTTAACCGGCTGACCGTTCACATAGGTGACCCTCATGGTGGTGAGTTGTTCACCCATTTGGCCTGGTGTACGCACGTGGTGTTTTTCTTCTCCATTTTCATCGACTACAGGCAGTTGATCGTCATAGACAACATCCACGCCAAAAGCCACTTGACCTGACTTTTCTTCAACCACAGTCACAATGGATTCTTGAATGAAGGTCAGCAACCCTTTGTAGGTATACGTTTTATGATTGAGTTCAAAAGTCTCTTCAATCACCTGTTCCATTTTTTCGCCAACAGGCTCTGCACGAACACGACTCAACTGTGGGAAAACAACAGACGATAGCAAAACAGTCGCACAGAGGAAGCAAGAAATGGATAGATTACGCAGGGCCAAGCGACGCTTTTTCTTAACCCCAATGAGCAATGCAGATATGAATAACAAGCCGAGACCAACCAATATACCTGCAGCGACCGCACCGGTTCGAGGCAAGATGCGAAAAGAGGTGGTTGGTGTATTTGGATTTTGATCATGCGCGCCTGGCAAATCGTAGCGAACAGCCAACTTTGCACTCGATTGCGGCGCAATAACAGGAATGGCTGTATCGGCCGTGTAATCAGCCAATTGACCGATGGCTTGATTTTTTAAACTGACTTGGCTCAGATCAGCGGTCGTATCATTAACGATCTCGATATCCAACCCGCCTTCCACAGAACTGGCTTTAATTTCGACGCCTTTGCTGTTATAGATTGTTTTGGTGTCGACGGATTCTTTCTCTGCGGCAAATACTGGACTGCCATTGAGGAGAAAAAGGAAGGATAGCGCAATCAAAAGGACGAAACGCCGTCCCCATATGCGATTGAAGGGTCGTTGTATCCCACGTATTGACATGAGCGCCTCTTTTCTATCGAATGCCTCACAGTCGTATCGATGCTGTAACAATCATAAAAACAACCTGTAAAGATTCGCAAATCGTGACTATTATCTTAGCGAATTAAGGTCAAAAATTCAATGAAACTGGGCAGGCGAGCGTCAGAATCCGCCCTGGACAGTAAATCCGTAATCAATTTGAAAAATGATCTAACTTTCTGGTTGCAACAGGTAGACCAAATAATCTTCTTGCATTCGCAGCCGTCTGATCTGCCGCCTCTAATGGGGAAATCTGTTTCAACTCAGCTAATTTTTCACCCACATATCTCACAAAGGCTGGTTCATTACGCCGACCGCGATAAGGGACTGGGGTTAAATAAGGGCAATCTGTTTCGATCAACAAATAATCCAATGGCAAAGCTTGTGCAACCGCAGGCGGCAACTGGGCATTTTTAAAGGTAAGCGGGCCATCAAAACCACACATCATACCAAGTTTGATAATCTGTTGCGCAAAATCAAGCGATCCCGAATAACAATGAAAAACCCCTGCAAGTGGTTTTCGTAAACCCTGTTCTCGATCAAAGTTCTGGAGGACGGTTAAACAGTCCTGGTGTGCCTCACGATCGTGAATAATAACCGGCAAATCATATGTTTTTGCCAATGCCAACTGCCGATAAAAACAGTCCTGTTGTCTTTCTTTTTGATCTTTGTGCCAATAATAATCTAAGCCAATTTCGCCAACTGCAACAATCTTACGGGCTGTTTTTTCCTGAAGCAATTTTTCCAGCTGGATGAAATCGGATGGATCGGCGTTCGCCGCCTCACAAGGGTGTATGCCAACTGCGGCATACAGCCCATCATAGCGGGCGACCAAGTCACATATTTCGAGTGATGTTTTTAGGTCTTCTGCGACGACAACCATGGCTTCCACGCCAGATGCAAAAGCTCGATGAATCACTTGATCCCGATCGCCATCATATGCGCGATCATATAAATGTGTGTGCGTATCAATCCAGCCCATTAACCGACTTCCGCACCTGAATCGACCAACCCATCCACCGTGATCAGTTTTAGAGCCTGGGTTTTGGGATCTGTCGCACAAAGAAGCATGCCCTGTGAGGTTAAACCAAACAATTGACGCGGTTTCAAATTTTTGACGACAACAACCTGACGACCGACCATCGTCTCGGGCTGATAATGCGGTGCAATGCCCGAAACAATTTGACGGATTTCATCGCCAATTCGGATTTGTGAGCATAATAATTTCTTGGATTTTGGAACAGCCTCACAGGCGACCACTTCCCCCACAACCAATTGGATTTTTGCAAAATCTGCAAAATCAATCGGTAAAATGCCTTCATT
>JAEZVR010000075.1 GCA_023420715.1 Bacillota bacterium
ACCGAGCTCTTGAGCAATGGCCTGAATGCGTGCGGCGACTTCGGCCTTAACTGGTCCGCTCTGGTTTAAAACCCGATGAACGGTCCCGCGTGAAACCCCCGCTCGTTTGGCAATGTCCGCTTGTGTAACCCTGCTTTTCTTTTCCATATATAAAGGATAACAAAAGATTTAGAGGATCGACAGAAGTCAAATCATATCCGCCAAGATATTCAATAATTTATCAAAATGATAAATATAGATTAAGAATTTGAATCAAAAATAATGTGTAAAATTTATTTATGATCAAATTATGATAGAAATTAGCCGTTGATAAGATAAAAAGCTTTATTTTATGCGTATATTAAGCTTTTTATCTTGTGTTCACGTGTACACTATGCTAATCTGTCACTAAATTCAAACAAAAGGGCATGTGATAGAAAGAAAGGCGGAATATGAAAGCGTTAAAGATTGGTGTGATTGGCTGTGGTGCAATTGGTAAAGAACATATCAAGCGTTTACAGCAACGTATTCAGGGTGCAACAGTGGTAGGTGTTAGCGATGTCGATGGGTTAAGCGCTCAGACAGCGGCTCAAATTGCCGGCGAGCAATGTCGGGTTTATCCGGACTTTGCATCACTTGTTGCAGACGATCAGATCGATGCAGTGGTCGTTACTTCTCCGGGCTTTGCGCATAAAGATGCTGTCCTTGAAGCTGTCAAAGCTGGTAAGCCTGTGTTTTGCGAAAAACCGCTCGCCACAACTGCGGCAGACTGCTTGGCTATTGTAGAGGCGGAAGTGGCACAAGGTCGAAAATTGACTCAAGTCGGTTTTATGAGGCGCTATGACAAAGGTTATCAGCAGCTGAAAGCTTTAATCGAAAGTGGCGCGTACGGCCAGCCCTTGTTGGCCAAATGCACCCATCGCAATCCGACGGTGGATGAATCTTATTCCACTCAGATGGCAGTGAATGATACAGCGATTCACGAAATCGACTGCATGCATTGGTTGTTGGCTGATGATTGGGAAAGTGTCCAAGTGATGATCGGCAAATCGACGGTTCATGCGCATGCCAAACTCCAAGATCCACAGGTGATGATTTTTAAATCTCGAAACGGGCTGATCGTCATGTTGGAAGTGTTTGTGAATTGCAGATTCGGTTATGACATCAACTGTGAAGTGGTCTGTGAAGATGGCGTTATTCATCTCCCAAATCCAGCTTTTCCCCTAATCCGTCAGGATGGTTATTTGCGGACAGCCATTGAACAAAGCTGGATCAATCGATTTATCGATGCCTATGATGTTGAGCTCCAAGATTGGGTAGATGGCATTTTTGCCAATTGCATGAATGGCCCATCGGCTTGGGATGGCTATATGGCGGCTGTGACATCAGATGCACTCATTCGGTCTCAAGCCAGCGGATTGGTTGAAAAAGTGAATCTGGTTCCGCGCCCCGCTTTATATCAGTAAGGAGAAGATATAGATGAAAAAATTTTTTCTGTTTACCTTAACCTTATGTCTTAGTCTTGCCACACTCGTTGGATGCGGCAAACAGCAGTCTCAGCCTTCAACCTCAGATACACAACCTGTGGATGTCGAGATTGTGGATGATTTAGGAGAGATTAAGGCTGAAAAGCCGTATAAATTTGGCTTTACCATTGCCCTACGAGATCAATTTTTGTCTGCGATGGAAACCGCTCTGGTCAATACAGCCAAAGCGATGGGGGTTTCGGTAACCACTGTAGATGCCAATCAAAATGCCAATACGCAATTACAAAATGTGCAAACCTTTGCCAGTCAAAAACTAGATGCAATTATTGTCAATTTGGTCAGTACAGACAATGCCTCAGAAATACTTGCCGCAGCACAGGGTATTCCCGTAATTTTTGTCAATCGGCCACCAGCAGATGACCTTTCAGGCGATTATTGTTATGTTGGATCAAACGAAAACAATTCTGGAAAATTCCAAGGGGAGTGGCTGAGTCAGTTTTTTAAGGACAAGGGCAAAAAACAGATCAAAGCGGTGTTGTTTGAAGGAACCCTCGGCCTGCAGCATACCCTGTTGAGAACCAGTTCTGTCAAAAAAGCACTTGCCGATGCTGGCATTGAAGTCGATTATATTTATGAAGATACAGCGGATTTTGATCGGGCAAAAGCTCAAAACAAAATGCAGACCTTTCTGGGCACACAACAGAGCTTTGATTGCGTCATCTCCAATAACGATGAGATGGCCCTTGGCGCGATAGAAGCCATGAAGAGTGCCGGTTTGAACTTAAAAGATATTCCCGTTGTTGGGATCGATGCCACACCATCGGCATTGACCGCAATGGCTAATGGCGATATGGCCTTTACTGTATTTCAAAATCCACGAGGTCAAGGCGCTGGTGCAGTAAGAGCGGCAGTTTTTGCAGCTAATGGTCAGAAATTGCCTGCAGTGGTGGATATTCCATTTGAGCCAGTCACAATCGATAATTACAAAAAATATGAATCATAACGAAAACTGATTTTGCATCAGAGAAGGAGTGCGTATGCATCAACAAATGAAATTAGGATTTAATGAAGCCTGTGACCGTTTTTGTCAGGATCACTCGGTATTAAAAGATTTTGAATATTGTGAAGCTGTTGGTTTTGATTATATTGACGTGCAATCGGAATGTTTAAATCGAGATTTAGCAGCTGGCAAATATACAATAGAGGAATTGGGCGATTGGCTGAAAACTCACCGCTTAAAAATGGCCTCCTATAATGCACTGGTTTTCTTTAATATGAAAGAAACTGAAGCGGCAAAACAAGCTGTTTTTGATGAATTAGCAGAAATTATTCGCCGCTGTAAAATTCTTGATTGTGACACCATTGTGGTTGTCCCTTCAATGGATCTTAAACAAAAAGCAACCTTGGATGAAATTAAAGCAGATGCCATTGAAATGCTGACTCAAATGCTCAAACAAACCGAGCCCCATGGTATTCGCTTATCACTCGAATTCTGCGGTGCACCAGGGATGACCATTAATCGTTTTGAAGATGCCTACGCGATTGTAGATGCCATTGATCATCCGCTCATGGGGTTAACGCTAGACCAATATCATTTTCATGCGATGGCCTCGAGCTGGGATTTCCTAGAAAAAGCCGATGGCAGACGGATTTTTATTTGGCATTTAGATGGTATGGAAAACATGCCCTGTGGCGCAGCTTACAATACAGATGAAGTGCGACTTTGGCCTGGTGAACCAGGAGATTGTCTAGATCATCAGCGATTTGCAGATACCCTAAAGAAAATTGGCTTTGCTGGAGATTGCTGCATGATTGAAATTTTCCGGCCGGAATATTATGACATGTCTCAAGAAGCCAATGTGCGTAAGGCCTATGAGGTAACAAAGGCACATGTTGAGCGCTACTGGTTATAAAGTCATCCACCTTTTTTCCGACAAAAAGGAATCTGTATTAGGCAGATTCCTTTTTGCTGTACGCGTCATTTCGGATTTAAGATAAAATACCTCTAGTGAATGGGATGATATACAACAATGAGAGGTTATAGTACGGAGGCGCATATGCCCATTTCTGTAGGTCAACACCTTCGTGTGACGATAGAGGATTTAAACCATCAAGGGCAAGGGGTAGCAAAAACAGATGATCTGGTTCTCTTTGTTGATCAGGCTGTTCCAGGAGATGATGTTTGTGTCCTGGTAAACCGTGTTAAATCAAATTATGCAATTGCACAGGTTATCAAAACATGCCGAGAAAGCGATGCGCGGCAATCGCCTTTTTGTGCTGTCTTTCCCCGCTGCGGGGGCTGTCAACTCCAGCAATTGAACTATGAGGCCACGCTCGACTGGAAACAACAGCTTGTCGAAAATGCATTGGTGCGCATTGGGAAGCAAGCTGAATCTAAAGTGCGCAAGACGAGGTTGACGATTTTGGGGATGAACCATCCGTATGCTTATCGGAATAAAGTGCAAATCCCTTTTGGGGGTTGTGCTGGAAATCTTGAACTCGGATATTATACTTATCAGACACATGAAATTTGTGATGCAGACACCTGTTTAATTGCGCATCCGGCCTTTGACGTGGTGCGATCTGCCTGCCGTAGATTTTTTAATCAAAACCGAGTTGAACCCTATTGTCTAAAAAGTGGTACGGGTGTTTTGCGCCATTTAGTGATGCGAATCGATCCAGTATCGCAAAAGCTCATGATCTGTTTGGTGGTTGCAGACGATCGAGCTTTGCCAGACTGTCAAGCGCTCATTCAAGAGAGCTGTTTTGAACTCCAAAAACAAGGGGTTACATTAGCAAGTTTTTGGTTGAATGTGCATCAAGCGCCGACGAACCGGATTATGGGCAGGGACTTTAAGTTGTTGTATGGCTCAAAGACATTGGAAATGCAATTGTTTCATTTGCGGTATGACTTGTCTCCAGACGCTTTTTTTCAAATCAATTTAGATCAGACGATAAATTTATATCAGCGTGTTTTGGATTTTGCTCAGCTGAGTCCCCAATCCATCGCTTTTGATTTGTATTGTGGTACTGGTTCAATTTCCCTATTGTTGGCTCAGCAAGCCGGTTTTGTCTATGGAAATGAGATCTTGCCTGCTGCGGTACAAAATGCAAGAGATAATGC
>JAEZVR010000060.1 GCA_023420715.1 Bacillota bacterium
CCAGAAGTGGCTTTAATCATAACCGGATAGCCGATATCCGCAGCCGCCGCTTGTGCATCTGCAAGCGTCGGCAACAATCCATCTGATCCAGGTGTAATCGGTACACCCGCATCAATCGCACTCTGTCTGGCAGTCGCCTTATCCCCCATACGCCGCATGGTTTCAGGCTTTGGGCCAATAAAAGTCACATGGCATTTTTCGCACATCACAGCAAAATTAGGGTTTTCTGATAAAAAACCAAAACCGGGATGGATTGCATCCGCCCCGGTAATGGAACAGGCAGCTAAGATGGCCTGAGCATTGAGATAACTCTCTTTTGGGGATGCGGGGCCAATACAAATACTTTCATCAGCCAATTGTGTATGTAAAGCATCGCGATCAGCCTCAGAAAAAACCGCAACAGAACGAATACCCATCTCCCGACAGGCCCGAATAATGGTGATCGCAATCTCGCCTCGATTTGCAATTAAAATTTTTCGAAACATATGACGCCCTATCCTGCGTATTGATTCATTAATTAAGACCCAACAGAGAAGGTCAACGCTGCTTCACAACACAAGGTATCGCCGACAAAAGCCTTCCCCTTGCCTTTACCGATGGGACCACGTAAAACATCAAGTGTCATCTCCAGGCGTAAGATATCGCCCGGCACAACCTTATGGCGGAATCGAACATTATCCAATTTTGCAAAATAAGCAATTTTCCCACGATAAGCCGGCTGACTGAGCACACAAACGGCCCCTGATTGAGCGATGGACTCTACAATGAGCACGCCCGGCATCACAGGTTCTTCCGGAAAATGTCCTTGAAAATAATATTCATCAGCCCGAACATATTTTATAGCAACCACATCTGTCGTTGTCATCGACTCAATTTCGTCAATCAATAAAAACGGATGGCGATGTGGAATAATGGCTTTAATCTCTTCTTGATTCATCAAGGCCATAATGATTCTCCTTAAACCAACCGCATCAAAGGTTGTCCATATTCAACCTTCTCGCCGTTAGAAACTAAAATATCTTTAATGGTTCCAGAGGTTTCTGCCAAGACTTCATTCATCAATTTCATTGCCTCAATAATGCAAATCACATCCCCTTTTTTAACGGTCGATCCGACAGAAACAAAGGGCTCTGCATCTGGTGCAGATGCTGCATAAAACACGCCGACAACCGGCGAATAGATCATCTGCCCTTCTGGTTCCTCACCCTCTGCCGTGCGATCCGGCTCGGCCAACTGAGAAGGCTGCGACAGCCTCGCTTCTGACGCAGGTGAAGAAACACCCTCCACCGCCTCAACGACCACAGGAACTGCTCTAGAAAGTTCTAAATCACCATCCGAGCCATGCCATTTAAGTTCTGTCATCCCATAGCGCTGCATTTCAGACATTAAAGCTTTAATTTCATCCAGTTTTAACCCCATGGCTCTACTCCTCGTACTTTTTAAGGCATAAGGTCGCATTGTGTCCACCAAAGCCTAAAGAATTCGACAACGCATATCGAATATTAATCTGGCGATTGGCCTGTGGTACATAATCTAAATCACAGGCCGGATCTGGTACTTCCAAACCGACGGTTCGATGAATACACTGGTGCTGAATTGACAGCGCGGTCACAATAGCCTCTACAGCCCCGGCTGCACCCAATAAATGTCCGGTCATGGATTTCGTTGAGTTAATCGCAACCCGTCTCGCCTGTTCTTCACCCAAGGCCAATTTAATCGCCAATGTTTCAAACTTATCATTTAACGGCGTTCCCGTTCCATGAGCATTGATGTAGTCGACCAGATCTGGTTCGATCTCAGCCTCAACCATTGCTAAGCGCATCGCTTCAGCCGATCCTGTGCCCTCTGGTGATGGCGACGTAATATGATATGCATCGCTTGTGGCACCATATCCCACAATTTCACCTAGAATATGCGCGCCTCGCTTTTGTGCGCCTTCCAAACTTTCTAAAACAAGCATACCAGCACCTTCGCCAAGCACAAAGCCTTCGCGACGTGCATCAAAAGGTAAGGAGGCGCATAACGGATCTGAAGCCTTGGTTAAAGCAGTCATATTCCCGAAACCGGCAACTGCAATTGGCGTAATCGTCGCCTCTGAGCCCCCGCAAATACAAGCTTCTAAATAACCATCTTTGATCTTACGAAAAGCTTCGCCAATGGCATGCGTACCCGAAGCACAGGCCGTACTAACCGTATAATTGTCACCTTTAAAATTGTACGCCATGGCAATACGCCCTGCAGCGATATTAGAAATCATGGTTGGAATAAAAAGCGGTGACACCCCGCGAGGTCCTTTTTCGATAAGCTTTTGTTTTTCGATTTCGAGGGTAATCAACCCGCCAATCCCCGTGCCAAAGATGACGCCGACTTGAGAAGCTGGATAACCTGCCGCTTCGATACCAGATTGATCCACAGCCTCCTTGGTAGCTGCCATCGCTAATTGACAATAGCGATCCATGCGGCGCGCTTCTTTCTTATCGATGGTTAAACTGGGATCAAAGTCTCGAATGACACCTGCTACGGAGGCTTTATATTCTTGTGTATCAAACGTGTCGATAGACGATATACCCACTGTTCCTGCGAGAAGTGCCTCCCAGGTTTCTGCAACCGTTTTCCCAACAGGGGTTAACATTCCCATACCCGTGATGACAACACGTCTTTTATTCATTGATCCTTGCATAAGCATCCTTTCAAAGCATATTTAGAAGATATGGATATTAGAGCACGAGCCCACCCGAGACGTCGAGCACTTGACCCGTAACATATGAGGCTTGATCACTCAACAAAAAGGCCACGACAGCTGCCACGTCTTCTGCCGTTCCAAAACGACCCAGTTGGATCTTATCAAGAGCAGCTTTCTTGACGTGATCGCTTAATTCCGCTGTCATGTCAGTTTCGATAAATCCCGGCGCAACGGCATTCACACGAATATTTCGACTGCCCAATTCCTTCGCCATGGTCTTTGTCAAACCAATGACGCCTGCTTTAGAGGCACTGTAATTTGCTTGACCAGCATTGCCATAGATACCAGCGACAGAGGTAATGTTGACAATGGCACCTCTTCTTTGTTTAACCAAATGGGGTAAGACCGCTTTGCTCATTAAAAAAGTGCCATCCAAATTCACATCGATGACCGACTTAAATTGTTCATAAGACATTCTGAGCATCAACCCATCTTTGGTCATACCGGCATTATTGACCAACCCCACAATTGGACCCGCCGCCAAAGCAGCCTCGACCACGGCTGTACAAGTGGATTCATCACTAACATCGCCTTGCACGATACAGCATTGACCGCCAACAGCTTCGATCTGATCTTTCGTCGCAGCAGCGCTTTCCGCATCACGTCTATAGGTGATCACAATGGTTTCACCCGTTTGAGCTAATTTTAAGGCAATCGCTTTGCCAATCCCTCTTGAGCCACCCGTTACAATAATACTCATTCATCAGTCCTCCGCATCCGTCAGATTTAACCCAGAACACAGCGTCTGGATGATATCCGAACAAGACAAAATCGTTTTAACCAAGGCTGCACTTTGACCAGCCATAAAAGAACCATTTTGGATATCTCCATCGACTTTCGCACGACGCAGGGATCCCAAGGCCATTTTTTCCATTTCTTCTGGCGAAGCACCCGATTTCTCCAGGTCGAACAACCGACGCTGAAGTGGGGACTTCAAACTGCGCACCGGATGCCCTGTTGACCGCGCTGTGACAACCGTATCGACGTCTTTCGCCTTAACAACTTGTTCTTTATAGTTTGAATGGCAGGTTGCCTCAGTAGAAGCGATGAAGCGCGTGCCAACTTGAACACCTTCTGCACCCAGCGCAAAGGCCGCCTGAACACCACGGGCATCGGCAATGCCCCCTGCAGCGATCACCGGAATGTCGACCGCATCGACCACGGAGGGTGTCAAAACCATCGTTGTCACTTCGCCGATATGTCCGCCTGCCTCACAGCCTTCTGCAATAATCGCATCCGCACCAATACGCGCCATACGTTTAGCCTGCGTCGCAGAAGCCACCACTGGCATAACCGTTAAATTAGCCATCTTCCAGGCATCCATATATTTTGCTGGCGAACCGGCTCCTGTGGTAATCACTGGAACCTTTAAATCAATCACCAACTGCGCTAATTCATCTACCACAGGGTTCATCATCATGATATTCACCCCAAAAGGCCGATTTGTTAACGTCCGACAAATCGCAATCTGTTGCAACAATAGATCGGCAGTCATGGCACCCGATCCGATAATGCCTAATCCCCCAGCATTCGACACAGCAGCAGCCAGGACGCCGTCAGCCACCCAGGCCATGCCACCTTGAATGACTGGAAATTGAATGCCTAGCTGTTCACAAACTCTATTTTTCATAGTATCACCAAATGTTAATTATATGAAGCATGCTTTCATCTGTCTACCGCATAAAACAACCAACGCTTATAGCCTCAACAACAGAGCGCCAAAGGTCAAACCGCCGCCAAAACCTGTCATTGCAACCAAATCGCCCCGCTTCATCCGGCCTTCGCGCAGACATTCATCGATACCAACACCTAGACCGGCAGATGAGGTATTTCCCATTTTTTCAATACCCGTATAGACCTTCTCCATCGGATAATGTAACCGTTTGGCTGCCGCTTCCAAAATCCGAGTATTCGCTTGATGCGGGATCATCAAATCGATGTCTTCCACGGTCAAGCCTGTTTCTGCAAGCATATCTCGAATCATTTCTGGCATTTTACTCACGGCAAAACGGTATACTTCTGCGCCGTTCATGTAGATATCATTACTCTGCCACTCAAATCGGGGCGGCCATTGATTCTGATAACCCTCTTTTAAAAAAGGATGCGTCGGAACATTATTGCCACTGACTAAATGCAGACCTCCAGATCCGTCTGCGCCAAGAATGGTAGACAACAATTCGCCATCCCCTTCTTTCCCAATCACACAAGCAGAGGCGGCATCACCAAACAACACACAGGTATTGCGATCTGAAAAATTTGTCCGACTGGTTAAATTCTCTGTGCCAACCACTAGAATATGTTTATATTTTGGATTGACTAAGTAGTTTGCCGCCATATCCAAAGCATAAATAAAGCCAGAGCAAGCAACATTGATGTCGATTGCAAAGGCATGATGGGCACCTAATTCATGTTGCAAAATACAACCAATAATTGGACACATAAAGTCGGGGGTGACAGAAGTCACAATGATCGCATCGATGGCTTCTCCCGTCAATTGAGCCATCTCCAAAGCGCGTTTAGCCGCCTGCAAACCCATATACCAGGCAGGTTCACCCGTATTGTAATGTCTGGTTTTAATGCCCGTTCGGGTCTGAATCCATTCATCACTGGTATCCACAATTTTTTCTAAATCCTGGTTCGTAACCACGCAATCCGGCAGATATGATCCTGTTCCTAAAATATTGAATTTCATGTGATTTCGCCTTTCTTGCAATCGCACACGATCGCACCATCGTCTGAACGCAATCAGCAATTGATTAACTCATATACGAAGCACTCATATTAAATATTTTGACTATCAAGATAATATAATGATAATATCAGTGAAACATTGAAAGTTCAACCAAAGCGCTTATATAGAAGGGGGCAATAGCACATGATTGCCTGTGTATTTTCCGGTCAGGGATCTCACTATGAAAACATGGGAAAAAGCCTAATTGCAGCACTGCCTGTCGCTAAGCAAATCTATGAACAATGTTCTGAATCCATCGGATTTGACCTGTCTAACCTTACCGCAGATCAACTGCAACAAACACGCTATGCCCAACCGGCAACCGTTGCACTGAGTCTCGCTGCATTTACCGCACTAAAAAGCAATGCAAAAGACAGACTAAACAACTGTTCTTTTGCCGGATTTTCCCTCGGCGAATACAGCTTGCTCGGGGCTTCTGGCGCTTTAAATATTGACGCCCTAATGCAATTACTAAACCGACGTTCAGAAGCCATGCAAGCAGACTGTGCGCGCTCGCCTGGCGGGATGGCAGCCATTTTAGGGCTCAGCGATGATCTCATCGAAACTTGTTGTGCGGCGAGTGCTTCTGCCGAAGAACCGGTTACGGCTGTCAACTTCAATTGTCCGGGACAAGTGGTCATTTCTGGTGCACTTCCAGCACTAGAACGCGCCCAAGCATTATGTTTAGAAAAAGGGGCCAAACGTGCTGTCAAACTACCTGTTTCGGGCGCCTTCCATACATTGGCCATGCAAAATGCAGCCAAAGCCATTGAAGCCCATGCCCAACAATTAACTTTTAAGACACCCAGCGGTACTTGTTATAGCAATGTCAGTGGCAAAGCCTTATCGACTTCGGTGAACTGGCCAAATTATTTGGCCCTGCACATGGTAAGCCCAGTCCTTTGGACCCAGGAAGTTCGACAAATGATTCAGGACGGGGTAACCCATTTTATTGAATGCGGCCCAGGCAAAACCTTGAGCGGACTCATCCGTAAAATCGACCGACAGGTGACGGTTTATCATGTTGAAGACGAAAAATCATTAGTCGATACGCTTAATCAGCTCGAGACTTTAGGCTAAGACTTGACCAAAAACCTTTTTTACTCTAGAATTTCTTCTGTATGCTAAAACGATTTGTCGTTTAAATTAGGCACCGAAAGGGGGGAAAAACATGGAAATTCGCGTGAAGGATAACGAAACCTTAGATGGTGCGTTACGTAGATTTAAACGTGCTTGCGCTCGTTCCGGCGTCCTCGCTGAGGTGCGCAAGAGAGAACACTACGAAAAACCGAGTGTGAAGCGCAAGAAAAAATCTGAAGCCGCGCGCAAACGCAAGCGCTAAACGTAAACACGATGCTCTGCATCGTGTTTTTTACATCTTAGACAGCTCAGCCTTTCCCTATTCAAGACCTGCAAATTTTGCTAAAATAAACAAACGATTTGCATCTAAATGACTGTCATCATTGCAACTTCAACCTCATCTCATTGGTCACCAATAGATGTCAGCACAACACCATGACTTCAATGATGCAAACGAATGGATGAAAGGTTGGTTCGCAAGATGGGCGAAAAGTTAGCGCTGTACGGATTTAATAATCTCACCAAAACCCTCAGTTTTAATATCTACGATGTCTGTTATGCCAAAACCATGCGGGAACAAGCAGATTATATTGCATACATCGATGAGCAATATAATTCTGAACGTCTCACGAAAATTCTAGTCGAGGTGACCGAACGCATTGGTGCTACAATATTAAACATTTCCAAACAAGACTACGAACCCCAGGGCGCTTCTGTCAACATTCTCATCGCAGAACAAAATGTCGAGCCAAAAGACATTGATCCAACCTGTAATCAAGGTATTTTATGCACGCCTACCTTATCTCAACCGGCATTAAATCTTGCCGGAAAAGCAGCGGATCACCACGAAACTGTGCATGCCCATCTCGATAAAAGTCATGTGACGGTTCATACCTTTCCCGAATCGCATCCAGATAACGCCGTCTGCACATTCCGTGTCGACATCGACGTGCAAACATGCGGTACGGTTTCTCCACTGAACACGCTGGATTATCTCATTTCAAGTTTTGATTCGGATATTATCACCATCGATTACCGTGTCAGAGGCTTTACCAGAGATATAACGGGAAAAAAATTCTTCATGGATCACGACATCCATTCGATTCAAGAATATATTGATCAAAGAACGCTGACCAAATACGACGCCATCGATGTTAATGTCTATCAATCCAATTTGTATCACACGAAAATGTTGATCAAAGATATTGAATTGCAAAACTATCTATTCAATACAGATGCCTATGAACTGATGCCGCACGAACGACTCAATATCACCAGTCGGTTGCGCAAAGAAATGATTGAAATTTTCAGTGGTATGAATATCTACTAAACCAAGGTCCATTGGTCACGCCAACGATTCTTCGTTCATAAGGATAGGAAATGCAAGAACTCCGACAACGAAAAACACCCTTATTTGACGCGCTCAAACAACATATCACCGAGCGCACGGTGCATTTTGATGTACCGGGCCATAAAGGCGGTCGCGGCACGCCGGAACTAACCGAATTTCTCAGCCTTGGCGCGCTTAAAGCAGATGTTAATTCGATGAAAGCGTTGGATAATCTATGTCATCCTGTGTCGGTCATTCGCGAGGCAGAAAACATTGCCGCTGAAGCCTTTGGTGCAGCTCACGCTTTCTTTATGGTCAATGGGGCGACCAGTTGTATCCAGGCCATGATTTTATCCGTCTGCAAGCCGGGCGATAAAATCATCATGCCACGCAACGTGCACCGCAGTGCAATCAATGCACTTGTACTCTGTGGTGCCATCCCCATCTATGTCAATCCGGATATTAATCATACATTAGGCATTCCCCTTGGCATGCGTGTAGAAGCGGTCGAGCAAGCGATTCTAAAGCATCCAGATGCCAAAGCCATTTTCGTCAACAATCCCACCTATTATGGGGTTTGTCCAAACCTCATCGAACTGGCCAAATTAGCTCGACGCCACCAACTCAAACTGCTCGTGGACGAAGCGCACGGCACACATTTTTATTTTGGCGAAGACATGCCACCAGCTGCGATGCACGTCGGAGCAGACATGGCGGCTGTCAGCATGCATAAAACCGGAGGATCCCTCACCCAAAGCGCCCTGTTGCTCATCAATAAAAATATGGATGAAGGACATGTGCGTCAAATTATTAACCTGACCCAAAGCACCTCTGCCTCATATCTTTTAATGATTTCACTCGATTTGGCTCGGAAAAACCTCGCTTTAAACGGCAAAAAAATCTTTCGCAAAGTCGTTAAAATGACCGAATATGCCAGACAAGAAATCAATCGAATCGGCGGATACATTGCCTTTGACCAATCATTTATCGACCACCAAGCCTTCTACGCTTTCGATCCCACAAAACTCTCTATAAACAGCCTAAATATCGGCCTTGCCGGCATTGAAGTATATGAACACTTGCGAGACGACTACAATATCCAAATCGAATTCGGAGATCTCAGTAATTTCTTAGCCATCATTGCCGCCGGCGATCGAGATTTAGAATTAGAGCGCCTCATTGCTGCCTTAACTGAAATCAAGCGCCTTCACCAACGCTCACCAGCAGGCATGATCAGCAGTGAATATTTGGATCCAGAGGTGATTTTAGCCCCTCAACAGGCCTTTTATGCCCCCACCCAAGTGTTTCCGCTGCAAGATGCAATTGGTAAAATTTCTGCTGAATTCATCATGTGCTATCCGCCTGGTATCCCACTCCTCGCACCCGGAGAACGCGTGACGCAACGCGTCGTCGACTATATCGAATATAGTCGAGAAAGAGGTAGTTCTTTAACTGGTGCAAAGGATATTACCACACAAAACATTCATGTACTTAAAGATTAGGAGCGGTCTATGGATCTTTGGTTTACAGAATCACATACACCACATGTACGCTTTTCTATGCGCGTCATACGAGAGCTTATTCGGCATCGCAGTGACTATCAAGAAATCTGCATTCTGGATACCGAAGAATTTGGCCGTGTTTTGGTCATGGATAACTTCATCATGCTCACCGAAAAAGATGAGTTCATTTATCATGAGATGATTACCCATCCCGCTTTTGCAGTAAATCCTCAGATTCGCAAGGTTTTGGTCATTGGCGCTGGCGATGGTGGCACCATCCGAGAATTAACTCGCTATCCACAGATCGAACACATTGATTTGGTCGAAATCGATGAGGATGTCATTACCTTAAGCAAAACCTATTTGCATCAAACTGCATGCAAATTAGATGATCAACGGGTGCATTTGCATATTGACAACGGGGTCAAATATGTGCGGCGTTGTCATAACCAATACGATCTCATCATTGTCGATTCAACAGATCCCTTTGGTCCAGGAGAAGGCTTATTCACCCCTGAATTTTATGGGAATTGCTATAATGCGCTCACCCAAGATGGCATCTTGATCAACCAACAAGAAAGCACATTTTATGATGAATATACCCTGGCCATGCAACGTGCACACCAACGCATCAAAACACTGTTTCCCATTGCCATGGTTTATCAAGCCCACATTCCAACCTATCCCTCAGGCCATTGGTTGTTTGGGTTTGCCGCCAAAACACATCATCCAATCGACAATCTACAAGCCCAAAAATGGCAAGACTTCCAGCTGAAAACAAAATACTACAATACGGCGTTGCATGTGGGGGCTTTCGCCTTACCAAACTATGTTTTAGATAACTTAAATGGTTAAGAATACCAGAAAGGACAGATGTCATCATGCAGCCATTAAATCTTAAAAAAGGCATTTCTTTTTTAGGTCTAGAAACCGATTATCAAACAGCCACAGATGTCATTTGGGGTGCACCGTTTGATGGTACAACCTCTTACCGCCCAGGTACCCGTTTTGGTCCAGCCGCCATTCGCAACGAAAGCTATGCCCTCGAATCTTACAGCCCCTATTGTGATCGCGATGTTTTTGATTATCTCATTCACGATGCTGGCGATTTAGATTTGCCATTCGGCCAGCCGCGGCGTGTCCTCGATCTGATTCAAGAAACAACCCACCAGATTTTACAAGACGGTAAACGTCCTTTTATGCTTGGCGGAGAACATTTGATTACCTTAGGTGCGGTCGAAGCAACGGTCAAACAATATCCCAACTTGCACATCATCCACTTTGATGCACACACAGATTTGCGCGATACCTTTATCGATGAAAAATTGTCCCACGCAACTGTATTGCGCCGCTGTTGGGAACTCGTCGGAGACGGAAAACTTTTTCAATACGGTATTCGGAGCGGCGACCGACCAGAATTTGAATGGGCCAAACAACATACCCACTTATGCAAATTTAACTTTGACAGTATTGAAACCGCAAAGGCCAAGATTGGCAACGCACCCGTTTATTTAACCATCGACCTAGACGTCTTTGACCCAAGCTTTTTTCCAGGAACAGGCACACCGGAAACCGGTGGTGTGAGTTTCCACGATTTTATTAAGGCAATCGAAGTCATTGCACCCCTAAACATTGTTGCCGTAGATCTGAATGAACTTGCGCCAAACCTGGATCCTTCCAATATGTCTGTTAGCTTTGCTGGTAAAGTTTTAAGAGAACTGCTGCTTCGTCTTCAAGTCGATTGACGCTGTGCTAAAATAAGTCCATCTTGTTAACACTAAAAAGGAGACCAATATGGCAAAAATTATGATTATTGGTGCTGGTGGTGTTGCCTCTGTTGCAGCACATAAATGTGCCCAAAATGCCGATGTCTTTACAGACATGTTAATCGCCAGCCGTACCCTGGAAAAATGTGATCAAATCAAAGCCCAATTAACACGCTATGCGACCAACGTTACCACCGCCCAAATAGATGCGGATGATGTTCAAGCCTTAACAGCACTCATCCAATCCTATCAACCAGACGTTGTTTTGAATCTGGCCCTCCCTTATCAAGACCTCCATATCATGGATGCTTGTCTCGCAGCCGGTGTCCACTATGTGGATACCGCCAATTATGAACCACTTGACACCGCTAAATTTGAGTACAAATGGCAATGGGCCTACCAAGATCGTTTCAAATCAGCCGGCCTAACCGCCCTGCTGGGATCAGGATTTGATCCAGGTGTTACGAGCGTCTTTAGCGCCTATGCACTCAAACATCATTTTGATGAAATTCATACCATCGATATTTTAGATTGTAACGCAGGTGATCACGGCTATCCGTTTGCCACCAACTTCAATCCAGAAATCAATATTCGCGAAGTCACCGCTCCCGGCAGCTATTACGAAAATGGCGCCTTTCATGAAGTCCCTGCGATGAGCGTCAAACGCATCTACAACTTCCCCGAAATCGGCCCAAAAGATATGTATCTCTTGCATCATGAAGAGATGGAATCCCTGGCCAAAAATATCCCAGGTGTCAAACGCATTCGCTTCTTTATGACCTTTTCCGAAAACTATCTCACCCATCTGCGCTGTCTGGAAAATGTCGGTATGACCAGCATTGAACCCGTTTCGTTTAACGGGGTTGAGATCGTACCTGTGCAGTTTTTAAAGCACCTGCTCCCAGATCCGGCCTCTCTTGGTCCGCGGACAGTTGGCAAAACCAATATTGGCTGCATCTTCACCGGATTAAAAGATGGCAAAGAGAAAACATATTATTTGTACAATGTCTGTGATCATCAAGCCTGCTTTAAAGAGGTCGGTTCTCAGGCAGTTTCCTATACGACAGGTGTCCCTGCCATGATCGGTGCCAAACTCATTGCAACCGGTGTTTGGAAAGGTGAAGGTGTCTTTAATATTGAAGAATTTGATCCAGATCCGTTTATGGAAGCTCTGAATCAATATGGCCTACCCTGGCAAGAATCTTTTTCTCCCGAATTAGTTGACTAACAAAAACGCGGCTCTGCCGCGTTTTTGATCGAGGACAGTTTATGAATATACAGCACACCAGGATTTCCCTGACACCCCAAACGCCGATTGAAGAATTAAAACCATATCTAGATAACCTCAAGTCTAAACTGCCCCAAAAAAATCGTGCAGACATTCATTTTGATCCGCAACAAGTCAAGACACCGGCCTACGTGATTGACGAGGATTTATTGGAAGCGAATCTCCAGCTCCTTTCATTTATTAAACAGACAACTGGCTGTCGCATTCTCCTCGCTCAAAAAGCCTATGCCTTAACAGCAACCTATCCACAAATTGCCAAACATCTTGACGGCACCACTTCCAGTGGATTATTTGAAGCACAATTGGGTCATGATTATTTTCCTGGGGAGACCCACGTTTTTTCACCTGCCTATAAGGCGCACGAATTAGAACAGCTGTGCACACTTTGTGACCATATTATTTTTAATGACTGCGATCAAATTAAGGAGAACCACCGCCTCATTCAGGAGAATCCTCAAATTTCCTTTGGGCTCCGAATCAATCCGGAATTCTCCACACAAGATCATGGATTATATGACCCCTGCGCCCCCACGTCACGACTCGGAACCACCCTGAAACGGTTTGATCCCGCAATCTTACCTGCTTTGAAAGGCTTGCATTGCCACACCTTATGCGAACAAGGTTTTGAACCTTTAAATGAAACGGTTGCAGTCATCGAAGAAAAATTTGGTCGGTATCTCCACCAACTCGAATGGCTCAATCTAGGGGGCGGTCATCATCTGACAGCCTCAGATTATGACGTTTTAGGCTTGATTCAACTCATTCGCCGTCTACAGACACAATATCATCTCACCATCTATTTAGAGCCCGGAGAAGCAGTTGTCCTAAACACCGGTTTTATGGTAGCCGAAGTCGTCGGGATAACACATCATCAAACTCCGATTGCACTGTTGGACGCTTCTGCAGAATGTCACATGCCAGATGTGCTTGCCATGCCCTATACGCCACTGGTTTTGGACGGTCAAACGGTCCCCTTATCCGAACTTGATCCCAACCAAAAACACCTTTATCAACTTGCTGGCTGTACCTGTCTGGCTGGAGATATTATTGGTTTTTACCAATTCGACCATCCCATCCACAAACACGACCATTTGGTTTTTTTTGATATGGCACTGTATTCCTTTGTCAAAAACAACACATTTAACGGTATGCCCCTGCCCAGTTTGGTTTGCTTTAATTCGCACGAAGGTTTAAAAATCGTTAAATCATTCGGCTATCATGATTTTGCCCATCGCTTGTCTCCGTAATCCATGCCTATCCGATTTGATAAAGGTTGTTCACACTTTTTTGTAACACGGTTGATCAGGTTATATCATTTTTTATATACCAATATGTATAATTCTGTTTTCTCATGTTTCTAATTAGCTTGAGTGAATCGCTTTTATATGCTAAATTGCACTCGTCAGACTACGAACCCAGAAAAGGAGATAATTATGGGACAAAAAATCGTTGTTGTCGGTCTTAATCATGCCGGTACCGCTTGCGTAAACCAAATTAAAGCTTTGGATCCACAAGCCGATGTCACTGTTTTTGATCGCAATAGTAACATCAGTTTCTTAGGCTGTGGGATGGCTTTATGGATTGGTAACCAGATTTCTTCTGGTGACGGACTCTTTTATGCCAACAAGCAAATGTTCGATGATAAGGGTGTAACCGTTCATATGGAAACAGAAGTAACCCGCATCGACTATGCCGAAAAAAAGGTCATCCACCGCAATAAAGATGGTCAAGAAGGAGAGACCCATTATGACAAGCTAATCTTAGCAACAGGTTCTTCTCCAATTTTCCCACCTATTCCGGGTTTGGATTTGCCCTACATCCAAAAAGCAAAACTCTATCAAGATGCTAAGCTCGCAGTAGAGCAAATTAAGAATGATACCTCTATCAAAAAAGTGACTGTCGTCGGTGCCGGTTATATCGGTGCTGAATTGGCAGAAGCCTATGAACGCGTCGGCAAAGAAGTCACCTTAATCGATGCCTTAGATCGGATTCTCGGTACCCATTTTGATCGTGATTTCTCTGAAATCATGGCAGAGCGCCTCAAAGCCAACGGTATTAAATTGCAATTAGGTGAAAAAGTCCAAGCTTTCGAAGGCGAAGGTCGTGTACAACGCGTCGTCACGGATAAAGGCACCTACGAAACCGATTTAGTCATGTTCTGTATTGGTTTTAGACCCAATAATGAACTCGGCAAGGATCACCTGGAATTATTCAAAAATGGCGCTTACCGTGTCAATTTGAATCAACAAACCTCCGATGCGTCTGTCTATGCCATCGGTGACTGTGCGACAGTGTATGACAATTCAATTCAAGATACCTCTTATATTGCATTGGCAACAAACGCTGTCCGTTCCGGTTTGGTTGCAGCATTCAATGTCTGCAATACCCCTGTTCAATCACTCGGTGTACAAGGTTCATCCGGTCTCTGCCTGTATGATTTAAAAATGGTCTGCACCGGTCAAACCGTCGAAACCGCAGAAAAACACGGAATTAAAGCACTTCAAACAGATTTCAACGATTTACAAAAACCAGCTTTCATGAATGAAGCCGGTGAAAATCCATCTGTCAAAATCCGCATTGTCTATCGTGAAGATAATCGCCAAGTCATTGGTGCTCAATTGATGTCTGAATTTGATATGTCGGCGGCAATCCATCTCTTCTCCTTAGCAATCCAAGAAAAGGTCACCATCGATCGGTTGGCATTGCTCGATATCTTCTTCATGCCACACTTCAATCAGCCCTATAACTACATCACGATGGCAGCATTTACGGCAAAATAATTTGTCGAAGATAACCCATTGACAAGAAAAGACCCTCATGATTTATGAGGGTCTTTTTATACCTTTTATCGAGATCAATACAATCAGCGAAACAAAATTGCTCTAACCCGTCCCAAGGCATAACCGTATACAAAGGTAAGCAACAAATCGTGGGCGATGGTTAAAAACCAACCAATCATCCCAATGATAATCAACGGCAGTCCCAAGCGATCCTGCCACAAGCTGGCAATCGGTGCCAACACGGGGGAAAACAAATAAAAGAAAAAGATCGTTATCGCGGCGAGTGCTGGCAATTTAAAGGCATATACCTTTAAAACATGCTTTAACCCATGGCGAGGTATCCGACTTTCAATCCAAGCTTTTGGTATTGGCCATAGACCGAAATAAGCAATATAAGCCCAACAGGAAGGCAGACCAATGAGAAAAAATGCCAGTACGGCACTTGTCAAATAGGTGAGCAAGCCCCAATACTGTCCGCATCGTTCGATGGTTAACATCATAAGAATGGATGAGATGGTTAAAAAAGCCATGTGTGCAGTCGGCGAAATCCGATTAAACCATAGGTCGAGCACAACAAAGGCACACATCAGGGCAGAAAAAGTAAGCGCACGAACCCGCTCTCGTCGGCGCTGGGTCTGTGTTTTAACTGGCATAGATGTCCTTTCTGATACCTTAACAACAAGAGATCAGGTCGCCACCCATACATTCACAACACGAATCCGCCACACACAGCGTCAAACAAGGATCACACCCCCCCATAGAACGACGATTTTGATAATATGGACTATTCGGATAGCCTTGTTGTCCCCAACCCGACTGTTGATATGGATTTTGTCCATAACCTCCAAAAGGCGACTGTCCCGTCCCTTGTCCACGGTCATAAGTTTGACGACGTACAGGATCACTCAAAACCTGATAGGCTTCGTTAATTTCTTGCATCTTTTCTTGAGCAACATCTTCTAAGGGATGGTTGCGATAATTATCGGGATGATATTTTTTGACCAACTGTTTGTATGCAGATTTAATTTGATTCTGTGTGCAATTCGGTGGCAAACCGAGCACGTCGTAATAAGATTTCTGATTCATAGTATCTCCTACAAGGCGTATTCTATCACAAATTTAGTCTTATCCTTATTAAATCAACCCGCGGTTTCATCAAAAACACCAAAAGCTGACCAAATATCTGGACATGTCAACTGTATTTGAAGCAAGATCTATAATCGCTCTAAACGTTCGTTTAAAAAAACAGATTGACGCACAGCCGGCAATCCCTGAACAATAATGTTGTAGATTAACTCCGCATGCTGGCAATAGGGTAACAGGGCAAAAGTTTGATCTAATTTGGTTTCTAAAGCGACCAAATGACGATTGAGGGGCAGACAGCGGTCAGCGATTTCCTGATAGGTCTCACTCAAAACAACATCCACATCTCGTTCGCCGCCCGCAGCTGCAAAATCGCTTGCACAAATCTGTTTTAATGCATTCGGACGCTGCCGTTTTAAATCTTCTTGCCAATCATCCACAGCATCTATCCAGTAAATCCATTCACC
>JAEZVR010000061.1 GCA_023420715.1 Bacillota bacterium
TTTAACATGTCTAAATCACCCACCGGCGCCAAAACTTCTGGCCTTTTTTTAGAAACCATATTAGCATCCCTAACGAAATGGATTTAGCTGTTTTGCCCGTGTTTTTTGAGGCTTAGAAAGCACTTCATCAAAAGTCATTTGCTGATCCGCTAAATCATCCGAGCGAACATCAGAAGGCGCCTCTGCCAAGA
This sequence comes from Bacillota bacterium, assembly GCA_023420715.1. GTDB lineage: Bacteria > Bacillota > Clostridia > Saccharofermentanales > Fastidiosipilaceae > JAEZVR01. The sequence goes on from JAEZVR010000061.1 coordinate 192, forward strand.
TCTGCTTAGGTTCCACGTTTGAATCTTCCACCAATTTTTCCTGCTCGGATTTGCGTCGAACCCGTTTTTTCTGTCCGGTTATTGGATCGATCGAATGAGACGGCTGACCCGAACGCGTTAAAAATGGATTTATAGGAGATCGACTCTCTGCCAATTTTGTTTGATCCGTCTGATGCTGCTCATCATCCTGCTTCTCAGCTTGAATCAATGGTTTTTCCACAGACTCAGATATTTGCGCTTCATCTGCCTGCTGTTGGATCAACAGATGATATTCATACATCAAATTGATCATGGCCAAAGTCGTCGCACTAACCAAGTTAGCACTTGGAAAGGCCTGTCTAATACTGGAAATGCGTTCATCTACAGCGGATGTAATGGCTTGCATCTGAGCTTCATCGCCAGAAGCATCTAACGCATAACGAATCCCTTGAATGGTGGTCACAAATGGTTTCATAACATCTCCCATCTTATTTTGTCCATTATACGTATTCTAAACCGACACCTCAACAACATAAAAAATGGTGCAACCTAAGTTGCACCATTTAAATCGCTCAGCATGTCGCACTATGCTTTGGCCAATCTTTCTTTTAAGGCTGCCAGTTGTTTCTTAAGTGCTTCTGGCAAACGATCGAACTTCTCGTAATGCGCCTCAATACCAGCCAATTCCTCCAACCAGCAATCACGGTCTACGGTAAGCAATTCAGCAACATCTTCAACCGTCATATCTTCTAAGCCATCCAAACAAATATCTTCAGGTTTGGGCAAATAACCGATCGGCGACTCTACAGCATCGACTTCGTCATTACAACGGGCCAATATCCATTGCAAAACACGGAAATTGTCACCAAAACCAGGCCATAAGAATTTCCCCTGATCATCCAAACGGAACCAGTTAACATTGAAGATCTTCGGTTGATGTTTAACTTTTTTACCCATCTCCAACCAGTGTTCAAAATAATCGCCCATGTTATAGCCACAGAATGGTAACATCGCCATTGGATCACGACGTACAACCCCAACAGCACCAGCCGCTGCTGCCGTCGTTTCTGAAGCCATGGTCGAACCGACAAAGACCCCATGTTCCCAATCAAAAGATTGATACACCAACGGCGCTGTTTTAGCACGTCTACCACCAAATAAAATCGCAGAAATGGGCACGCCTTGTGGATCTTCAAACTGATCGGAAATACAAGGACATTGACGTGCCGGTGCGGTAAATCTGGAATTCGGATGAGCAGCTTTGACGTCGCTTTCTGGCGTCCAAGGTTTACCCAGCCAATCTGTTGCCTTTTCCGGTGGATCAACACCCATGCCTTCCCACCAGGGCTCCAAATTATCGGTTACGGCCACATTGGTAAAAATGGTATTGGATTTCGTGGTCAGAAGCGCATTCTGATTCGATTTCATACTGGTTCCTGGGGCAACGCCAAAGAAACCGGCTTCCGGATTAATGGCCAATAAATAGTCACCCTGATCATCTGGACGCATCCAGGCAATATCATCACCAACTGTCGTCACTTTATAGCCTTCAGCATAAGCTGGCGGAATTAACATCGCCAAATTGGTCTTGCCACAGGCACTGGGAAATGCACCCGTAATATATTGTTTTTTACCTTTTGGATCTTCAATACCCAAAATAAGCATGTGCTCAGCCATCCAGCCTTGTTGTTTGGCCTGATACGATGCAATGCGAAGCGCAAAACATTTCTTACCCAACAAGACGTTGCCGCCGTAGGCTGAATTGATTGACCAAATGGTATAGTCTTCTGGGAAGTGGACAATATAACGATTTTCAGGATCAACATCGGCTTTTGAATGCAAGCCTTTGACAAAATCGTTACTTTCTCCTAGTTGTTGCCAAGCAATCTCACCCATTCTGGTCATGATTCTCATGTTGAGCACCACGTAAATACTATCCGTCAACTCAACACCAACTTTTGAAAAAGGCGAACCAGCGGGTCCCATAATATAAGGGATGACATACATCGTCCGACCCTTCATCACACCATCATACATCGGACGCAGTTTGGCATACATTTCTTGCGGATCTGCCCAATTGTTTGTAGGACCTGCATCTTCTTTTTTGCGCGTACAAATATAGGTCCGACCTTCCACCCGGGCCACATCATTCTCTGCTGTGCGATGGTATAAGCAACCTGGCCACAAGGTTTGATTCAAACGAATCATTTCTCCAGAAGCAATGGTTTCTGCCTCGAGGCGCTCTTTTTCCGCCTCAGAACCATCGACCCACACCACGTGGTCCGGCTGGCATAAACGAACCATTTCTTCAACCCATTGTTGAACCGCTTGACTTTTGCAACCCATATGCGACATCCCTTTCTGATTTGTTTCTCTGTGCAACCGACAGACTGATTAAATTCAATTCTGCGAGATTGCGTTTTGTACAAGTTTACACAAATTCTATCATATTCAGGATTGCTTTATCTCAATTTGCACAATTCAATCGCTCATTTGGGTTGATTATTCCATATTTTTTGTGATTTTGATCACAATTTAATCGTTACAACATCATAATTTAACTTTAAGTGATTAACTC
>JAEZVR010000093.1 GCA_023420715.1 Bacillota bacterium
AGCTTCGAAGTCCTTTCTATGCAGTCTTGAAGGTGCTTACCTTCAACCATTCCGGTGGAGATTACAAAGAGGCCACACCTGTTCCCATTCCGAACACAGTCGTTAAGCTCTTTTGTGCCGACAATACATGCCTGGAGACGGGCCGGGAAGATAGGTTCTGCCGGATCTTTTTTTGTCCTTTTTTGGAGTGGTTTTCTGCCACTCCTTTTTTATTCCCCTCGTCTTATACGCCCGGTTATCTTCCGTCTTTGGGTTTTGAGCATGCGATTCGAGTCATAATCTTTTCTAAAATTTGTTGAATTTGTCATATTTAGTTTTTTCTTCAGATGTACAAATTGTAAAATTTCACTATAGATTGGAGGTTTTGTATGAAGAAGAGAGCTTATGGTCTTGAACAACCTGGTGTTCAATTAGGTAAGTTTGTTTTCAGGTTACCTTTTTTACATTATCGATTCGAAGTGTCTGAATTTCTTCAAGCCCTAATCATGTGTGCCACTTGTTTGGGTGCGATTCCGATCATGACAGAAACTTTAGGTATACCGTATGAGATCGCTTGGAGCATGGTCATTATTAATGGTTTTTTGTATACCCTTCACGCCACTTTCGGCGATCCTGTGGTGCCTGGGTGGATTACGCCTTCTATCCCCTTGACCATTGCTTTTTTAACGCAATTTTATATGGGCAAAGATCGGATTCAAGCACTGATCGCCCTCCAGCTTCTGGTTGCCTTTTTCTTCATTTTCATGGGACTTACAGGTTTAGCGAATAAGCTGTTGCGCGTTGTGCCACAGTCGATCAAGGCTGGTATTTTAATCGGTGCGGGATTTGCGGCGGTTATTGGGGAGTTTAAGCCAGGTGAGGGCAGATTTGATCGCGCACCACTAACGATCGGCATTGGTTTTATTTTGGCCTTTTATTTTTTATTTTCTAATCGTTTTAAGGCCTTGCGTAAAAAATCCAAGATTTTAGAATTTATCGGTGGGTTTGGTATGTTGCCAGCTGTTTTGTTGGTTGTGCTTATCGGCCCCTTGGTTCGAGAATTTTCAATTCCAAACGTACAATTTTGGCCATTCATTAAGGTGCCAGACTTTGTTGGTGTTTTTCGCACCATGAGTCCCTTTGCGATTGGTTGGCCGACCTTGCAGCATTTCATCAAGGCTTTGCCTTTGGCGTTGACGATCTATATTATTGCTTTTGGTGATTTTGTAACCGCTCAGGCGCTTATTGCTGAAGCCGACGAGATTCGAAAAGATGAAAAAATTGATTTTGATGGTAACCGATCTAATTTGATTAGTGGTTTTAGAAACCTCATTGAAGGTTTGTTTGCGGCTTATCCGACCCTTTGTGGTCCCCTTTGGGCGGCGGTTACGGCTTCTGTCTCTGAACGCTATAAAGAAGGCCGAGATAAGATGGATAGTATTTATTCTGGTGTTGGCACTTTCCGCTGGGCGTCCTTTATCGCTGTTGCGACGATACCAATTGCCGGCTTTGTGAAGGAGATCTTACCAGCCGCTTTAAGTATGACCTTATTGGTACAAGGTTTTGTTTGTGTTCGATTGGCCATAGATGAATGCCGTGATGGTCTCGATAAGGGGATCGCCGGTGTTATGGGTGCCGTTATCGCCTCTAGAGGTGCTGCCTGGGGACTGGTTGTCGGTGTTGTTTTATTTGTTTTATTAAATCGAAATGTATTTTTTAAACGTAAAAAAGCAGAAAACCAGATCTTAAACCAACAAAATGATGAAGTTAAAAATCAAAGCATAGAGATTGAGTCTTCAAATACTTGTATGAAAGATCTAAGTGATCAAGCGGATCAAACGACATCTGATCTTGAACTACATTGCTAAAAGCGCACGCATCTGCGTGCGCTTTTAACTTAAATTGAAATAAACTTGTAATCTTAATGGTGCTTAAGTTCCATATATCTAGAGCCCTGCGTGATATAATTTTTAAAAAAGTTGTCGTGATGGGGGCAGACAATGAGCGCTAAAATTTTAATTGTCGATGATGAACAGAGCATCGTTGATATTCTAAAAATCAATCTCGAACGAGATGGATATGAAACAATCGTCGCCTATGATGGGGCGCGTGCGCTTGAGATGGCAACGACGCATAAGCCAGATCTGATTCTGCTAGACTGTATGTTGCCAAAGTTAGACGGTTTCGATGTCTGTCGAAAACTCCGTGTCAAAATGAATGTGCCCATTTTAATGCTGACCGCACGCAGTGAAGAAATTGATAAAGTGCTCGGATTGGAATTGGGTGCAGACGACTATATTACAAAGCCCTTCAGTATACGAGAAGTTTTAGCCCGTGTTAAAGCGCAGCTCAGACGCATTACCTTGAGTGAGGTGGATGAAGAAAGCAATAGTAAGGTCTTTCGTTTTGGCGCATTAGAAATCGATACCACCGCCTATGAGGTTAGACGCCAGGGTGTCAATATTAATCTGACGCTGCGAGAATTCGAATTAGTTGCTTTTTTGGCAGCGAATGCGGGTCAGGTTTTTTCGCGCGAAGAACTTTTGGAAAAAGTATGGGGATACGGCTATTACGGCGATGTCCGTACCGTGGATGTGACTGTTCGGCGCACCAGAGAAAAAATTGAGCCGGATCAGGGGAACTATCGTTATATTATTACCAAACGTGGAATTGGTTATTATTTCGATAAGCATGCCCAGGATTAATCTAGATAGGTAATGATTCGTGCCAGTTTTTGCGTTATCTAGGTTTACGTCAGGCCTTTTATTAGGCATTTTGATAACCCTTTTTTTGATCATTCTTTTCTGTTTGCTCCGGCGTAACCGGCACTTTTGGCGTGTCAGTCATTTAATGCTTCAATTTTTTTCAGGTGCACTGTGGCGCCCCGGCATTACGCAAGTTTTTGAGGCAGAAGATCTTGCTGATGTGCGCTTGTTGGAACAGATCGATATTGGCTTGGTCTTATATGGCTCGGATGGCAGATTGGCGTATGCCAATCAGCTGGCTGTTACCTATTTATCGACGGATAAACTTCCTGAACAGCTCAACGATTTCTTGAAAATTTATGGTGAAAAAAATGGCTTGATGGCGCGCTATTTTTTGGCCAAAGCTTCTGTGACTGCACAGCTTCAATTAAAGCGATATGTTTTAAACTTGACCGCTCGAAAAATCAAGCAAGATAAGGGGCCGAAGGTCGAAACCTTGTTTTTGATTCAAAATATTACGATGTCTGCGTTGCAAGAGCAAAAGCGTAAAGAGTTTGTTGGCAATGTTTCCCACGAATTAAAGACGCCGCTTACAACCATTATGACTTACGCAGAATCATTAGAAGAATGGGGTTTGGCGGAAAAAAATATCGATGGCATTAGAAGTGATGTGCACCGCATCCATGAAGATGCGAAGCGGATGCAGCATTTGGTGACTGACCTCTTGCTCTTATCCAGTATAGATAGTCAGGCTTTGCAAATGCGTATGGAGGCGATTGATTTAAATGGACTGCTTCGTCAAACGGCAGATCGTCTTTCTTTTAGTGCTGAAGCAAAGCAGATGGAAATATTATGTTTTAATATGGCTTCATTGCCGCCGGTGTTTGGCGATCGTCCTTCATTAGAACGGATATTTTCTAACTTGATTTCTAATGCCATTAAGTATTCTAATCCACAGACGTCCATCAAAATTTTTATGGGGACCGTTCACGATGTTGCCTATGTTAAAATTAGCGACTCAGGTTTAGGTATCGATAAAAAGCATTTGAATAAGATTTTCGATCGATTTTATCGCGTGGACATGACTGGTTCTCGCATTCATGGCGGAACAGGTCTAGGTTTGGCCATTGTAAAAG
>JAEZVR010000014.1 GCA_023420715.1 Bacillota bacterium
CCTTTGAGGTGCTCAACCATGGCGCCTCCTTTGTGAAAGGCCGGATAACTGCACCGAAAGATGGGTTTTTGTTTTTAAGCATTCCTTATGATCAGGCTTGGCAGGTGCGTGTAGACGGTCAGCCCAGCAAGGTGCATGCGATGGCAGATGCCTTTACCCTCATTGAATTGCCGGCAGGGACACATGACGTTGAACTTAGGTATCGCCCCTCCGGCTGGCTGATCGGGTTGGCCATCAGTGGCCTGAGTATGCTCGTTTTCTGTCTTGTCATTTGGCTAGGGCGTCGCCGTAAAAATAGCCGCTCGACACGTCAGGAGATCGATTGGATCAAACTGTATTTAGATCATTTATCTCGACGAGAAAAACGGCTAGTGGGGACAAAATTGCAAAAACGGATGTCAGTCCGTCAGCCATCAGAAACAGCATTGTTGGCTCGGGCGAATGCTGAAGAAACGGAATTGGATGAGGCGACGGAAGTGGATGGCTCGTCCATGCTTTCAGAAAATGCTTTACCTAAAGAACGGGTATCTGAACAAATACCGTCATCTGCTGCAGAAAACCTGGCTCAAACATCAGCGCCCTCCGCTGAAGAATCTTCGGAATCGCTCGGGTGAGTTAATGTAAGCTGTTGCGATAAAGGCTGCATAATCTCGCTTAATGAACGAGAAAAAAGCAGAAAAACAACGAAAAAACGTGATTGTTTGCGAAAAATGAAAATTTCTATTGACAATGTATTTTGTGGTGTTACAATGGGAAAGCTGATGTTTACATCAATATCAAAAGTTGTTAGATAGATGCGGAAGGAATCAGGACATGAGTACTTATATTGCGAAGCCAGCAGATGTTAATCGTCAATGGTACGTTGTCGATGCAGAAGGCAAGACGCTGGGGCGTTTGGCAAGTCAAATTTCAATGTTGTTAATGGGCAAAAATAAGCCCAGCTATACCCCTTCACTGGATTGCGGTGATTTTGTCATCGTGGTCAATGCAGAAAAGGTGGCATTAACGGGCAAAAAATTGTCTCAAAAATTTTACCGCTACAATACGGGTTATCCGGGTGGTTTGCGTGAAATCAATTATGCAACGATGCTGCAAAAGAAACCTGAAAAGGTCATTGAACTGGCTGTAAAGGGTATGTTGCCTAAAACAAAATTGGGCCGTCAAATGATCAAAAAATTAAAAGTGTATGCCGGGGCAGAACATCAACACGAAGCACAACAGCCCGTCGTATTCAACGTTTAATTAGAGGAGGCAGTCAGATATGTCTATTGAACGCAATTTTTCTTATGGGACGGGTCGCCGTAAAAATGCGGTAGCACGTGTACGTTTATATCCGGGTAAAGGTCGTGTGACCGTTAACAACAAAGATTTAGATGAATATTTTGGCTTGGATACCTTAAAAAATATTGCACGTCAGCCTTTAACGCTCACGGGTGCAGAAGGTCGCTTTGATGTGATCTGCAAAGTGCATGGTGGCGGTTTGGCTGGTCAGGCAGGGGCGATCCGCCATGGCTTATCCAGAGCTTTGGTAGAAGAAGATGCTGACCAATTTAAGGCCGCTTTAAAACAAGCTGGTTTCTTAACCCGTGACTCCAGAATGAAAGAACGTAAAAAATACGGTCTTAAGAAAGCGCGTAAAGCTTCTCAGTTCTCTAAACGTTAAGTTGCTTATGTGTACGCCCGTCCACTGGACGGGCTTTTTTGTTTTATAATAAAGCTCATGAATTCACAAGCAGATGTGCTTAAATTAGTTTTGAATGGTCCAGAACAGATGACGGCTTTTGCCGGTTGCTTTGCACGCATGTTGCAGGCAAATGATGTGGTTGCCCTCGACGGAGACTTGGGTGCGGGTAAGACCTTTTTTTCGAGGGAAATCGGTTTTGCCCTTGGTGCAACACAACCGCTGACAAGCCCAACCTTTTCCCTTTTAGATATTCATCAGCTCGCGTCATCATCCTCTTTTTCAGCCATTCAAGCCATCTATCATTTTGATGTGTATCGCCTCAACAGCAGTGAAGATTTTGTTTCTGCAGGTTTCGAAGACTATCTTTTTTCAGATGGGATTTGTTTAATTGAGTGGGCCCGGGTGATTCAGGATTGTTTGCCAGAGCGGACGATTTGGGTTGAAATCGAGAAACAGCCGTCATCAGCGGACGTGACCTGCGATCCAGAAGGGCGGATTGTTTTGGCTGAAGATACGTCACCAAGGCAGATCACTATTCGTGCGTCCCAGGCTGTGATAGAACGGTTAAAAGCGGTGTTAATGGCAGATTCGACAGCGTGGGCTTTTAATTTGGAGGTCGCAAATGAAGGCGCTTGCCATTGATACAACATCCAGTATGTCTACCGTTGTTTTGTTTGATGAGGTGACGTGCTTATATGCGCAAACGCTCAATATTGGTAAGACGCATACGCGCTGTATCGATAAACAAATTCGCGATGCTTTGGCCTGGGTGAATTGGCGTGCCGCAGATCTAACGGGTTTTGGATGTGTGGTTGGACCTGGTTCTTTTACGGGTATTCGCATTGGCATTGCCATGATTCAAGGCCTATCCTTGGTCGCTCAACAACCCATTGCACCTTTGGGACGGTTGGCCCTTTTGGCAAGTCCACAGCTTTCTGTTTCGCCGGAAGCTTTTGTGGGCAGTTTGCATGCGGTTCGTCAGGCAACCGCCTTAACAGAAATTGCAGTATCCGAAGCGGATTTGGTTCAGGGGTTGGTGATTGCCATAGATGATGCACGTGGTGGCCGGTGTTATGTTCAAGTCTTTAATGCCGACGGTGCACTTATGCCCGCACTTGCATCAACGTATGCTGATGTTCGTCAGTGGCTTGATGCTCAAAGGAAAGGCTTAGCGATACCCATCCAGATCATCGGCAGTGGTGCGCCGCTGTTGGCAGATGCTTGTCAGACCATGGGGCAGGTTACTGTCCTGGAGACGTTGGGCTTATCCCCTTTGGCATTGATGAAAATCAGCAGCGCATATTTAAGCTCATATCCCCAAAACTGTGTCCGAGCGCGTCAGATAGAAGCCAATTATCTAAGTGTTTCCCAAGCGGAGCGATTGGCGGATCTGAGGGTTTCGTATGAGTTTCAGGCGCGTGCTCATGATTAAGATTCGCTCAGCAAGCCCGTCTGACTTGCCAGATCTGGTCGCTTTAGAAGCGGCGGTGTTTTCGGATCCTTATGGCTTGAATCAGTTGAAGCGCTTATTTGATGATCCCAATACAGTGGTTTTAGTCTGCGAAGGGCAAGATTCGACTGCTGTGCCCAAGCTGATGGGCTATTTGTCTGCGACCGCTCTGTTTGAAACAGCCGATATTAACCATCTTGGTGTGTGGCCGAGCTATCGCAGACAAGGCATTGGCGCGGCTTTAATCCGTCAACTAATGGAAACATTAAAAGGCACCGAGTGCCATCGCCTCATGCTGGAGGTGCGTTCGCAAAATCTGCCGGCAATTGGTCTGTATCAAAAAATGGGTTTTGTAGCGGTCGGTCTGCGGCGAGGTTATTACACCAATCCGAAAGATGACGCCTTACTGATGGATTGTCTGTTGAATGAAACTTAAAAAAAGCGGGTCCTATCGACGTAAAGAGACGATTTTGGATATTGAGGGGGAAAGCATCCGTCTCATTCAGACCCGTCAAACGAAGCGGCTGCGTTTGAGCTTCGATCTTAGCCGCCGTTTATTTCGTGTTAGTGCGCCCTGGCGTTTTTCCCTTTCACAAATTGAAGCCTTTATTCGAGAGAACCAAGCGTTTATCTCCCGTCTGCGTCTGACACATGGCGCACCCTTGCCGCCGCCTCCGACGGCCTATGTTTTGGGCGATGAGCTTTTTGTGTTCGGCAAAAGCTACACGGTCTCAAAAGGTGCAGAACATCAGCGCCCCTTTATTTTGTTGGATGAGACGTGCGCCCAAATTTGCATTCGGCCTTCGGCTGGACAAACTGTCTTGCCGATGCCTAAATGGGTGGCCTGGCAAAAACAACAGGTTCAGAACAAGGCAGATTTGCTCAAGCCTGTGTTGTTGGCGCTTACAGGGGAGCATGATGTTTCGATTAAAGCGCGCGTTCTAAAGCGAATGTGGGGGAATTGTCGTGTTCAAACAAGGGAGATTCACTTGAGCCATCATTTGGCAGAATTTCCAATTCGGGCTCTGCGTTATGTGCTGATTCACGAACTTTGTCATTTAAAAGTACCCAACCACAGTCCGGCTTTTTGGGCTTTGGTGACAAAATATGAACCAGATGTCAAAGCCATTAAGGCGCTCCTGCGTCGGGGTATGGGATAACCAACCGGATTGTCTGATCTGATGCAAGGAAAATCCGCAGATTGCATAAGATATGCTTCGATAAAAATATAATTCTAGACAAAATGACGAAGGCGAGCTTTATCCAGTCGAAATTCTGCGAAAAATTTTAAAAAATCTGCAAGAAAAAAGCCTGATTTTTAGTCAAAGCCTGTCGGTTTATGCCTTGAATTCAGGAAAAGTTATCGAATTAACGTGATAAAGTGTAGACGTATCAGCCTGTCTTTTTGTATCATCGTAATAATTTAACTATAGGAGGGAAACAATCATGCACAAAAAATTGCTGGCATTGGTAGCGACAGGCGTTTTTGCAATTTCTGCATTAACGGCATGTGGCGCACCACAGACATCGAGTGAACCGAGCAAGGACGGCACATTTAAGTTGGGCGGATTGGCACCTTTGACGGGCGCATTATCTGTTTATGGCACGTCAACATCGAATGGTGTTAAGTTGGCAATTGAAGAAATTAATGCGAACGGTGGCATTAATGGTGAGCCGATTGATTATCATTTGTTGGACGAAAAAGGCGATGTGACAGAGGCCACGAATGCCTATGGTCGTTTAGTCAGTGAACACCAAATTGATGCCTTAATTGGAGACGTCACCTCCAAACCGAGTATTGGTGTTGCCGCTCGTGCGGATGAAGATGGCATGCCAATGATCACACCGACAGGTACAGCCGACGGCATTACCCAACAAGGCAAGACTGCTTTCCGCACCTGCTTTACCGATTCTTATCAGGGTGTTGTGATGGCCTCTTATTTGGCTTCCCAAGGCAAAAAAACAGTCGCTATTTTGTTTGATAACAGCGATGACTATTCTGTGGCATTGAGCACGGCATTTGCTAAAGAAGCAGAAGCGAAGGGCATCAAAATTGTGGCTTCGGAAAGTTTTGTCGGTACGGATACCGATTTTAAGGCTCAACTGACCAAAATTGTTGCCGCAAACCCCGAAGTTCTCTATATTCCTGCCTACTACGAAACAGACGCACTTATTTTGCGTCAAGCCAAGGAAACCGGGTTTAAAGGTCTCTTTGTCGGCGGTGACGGTTGGGATGGTGTTGTTGGACAGTTTAAGGACGATGTTCAGCTGTTAGATGGTGTTTTATTCTCCAGCCACTACTCCATTTATGATGAAGATGAAACGATCCAAAAATTTGTGAAGAGCTATCAGAGCAAATATAACGAAGATCCAACTGCGTTCGCTGCCCTGGGCTACGACAGTGTGTACTTGCTCAAACAAGCGGTTGAATCGGCTGGTTCAAAAGATAAAGCCAAGGTGATTGACGCGTTGGCTGGTATTAAATTCAAAGGGATCACTGGCGAATTTTCATTTGATGAAAACCACAATCCGGTTAAGACGGTTTCTTTTATTGAGATCAGAGATGGCAAATATCAGCTGTATGCAAAGCAAGCAGCAGAATAAACGACGATCTTACCTTTAACTGTAGGAGCAAAAGACATCAAATGCATGACATCGCCTGTCGTGTATTTGGTGTTTTTTGCGTCATGCCTTATGGTAAATTTATACTGTATGTTTTTCATCAGATGAGGTTTACATGTATTTTTTAGTCCAATTGATCAATGGCCTTCAAGTTGGCTCCATCTATGCCCTCATTGCGCTGGGATATACGATGGTTTATGGCATTATCAAACTTATTAATTTTGCGCATGGCGATATCATGATGGTCGGCGCCTATGTTGCCCTAACCTGTATGGCTGGCGGACTGCCGCCAGTTCTATCGATCATTATTGCGATCGTATTTTGTGCCATTTTAGGCGTATTGATTGAGCGCATTGCCTATAAGCCCCTGCGCAATTCGTCGCGGTTATCTGCGCTGATTACGGCGATTGGGGTGAGTCTGTTTTTGCAGAATTTGGCGATGTTGATTTTTTCTTCGAGTGCGAAAACGTTTCCCAATCTATCGGCAGGCTTGCCCGCTATAACTTTGGGTCAAAACAACATGAATTTAATGACCCTCATCACCATTATTTTGGCGGCTTTGTTGATGGTTGGTTTACAGCTCTTTGTGACCAAAACCAAAATGGGTACGGCCATGCGGGCGGTTTCAGAAGATACCGGCGCAGCTTCATTAATGGGCATTAACGTCAATACGACGATATCCGTAACCTTTGCGATCGGTTCTGCCTTGGCCGCTTTTGCCGCCATTCTCTTTTGCATTGCCTATCCAAAAGTCGGCCCTTATATGGGCTCCATGCCAGGCATTAAAGCTTTTATTGCCGCCGTGCTCGGCGGTATTGGACGTTTGCCTGGTGCAATGGTCGGCGGTTTTATTTTGGGGGTTATTGAGGCATTAACCAAGGCTTATATTCCAACGCAATACTCCACCTTATCGGATGCGGTGGTTTTTGCCATTCTGATTTTGGTTTTGTTGATCAAGCCTTCAGGTCTGCTGGGCAAACCACAAAAAGAGAAAGTCTGAGGAGGCTGTATGACCATTCAGAAAAAAAGCGGTCCCATTTTTAAGCATTATGTGCTCAGTTTGCTCATCCTGCTGGGCGTCTTTGCGGTTTTATTCCTGCTCATGCAAAACCGCGTATTCAATAAATACACAACTGGTTTAGTCATTCAAATTTTCTATAACATCATCCTGACGCTTAGCCTAAATGTGGCGACAGGTTTTTTGGGTGAACTCTGCCTTGGCCACGCTGGATTTATGGCTGTGGGTGCCTACACAGCAGCCTTGTTTACCATTAATTCTGGTATTCCAATTGCCATCGGTTTTCCGATCGCCCTTGTACTTGGCATGATTATGGCCGGTATTTTTGGTTTTTTGGTTGGTGTCCCCGCATTGCGTTTAAAGGGCGATTATCTGGCCATTATTACGTTGGCTTTTGGCGAAATTATCAGCATTTTGTTGCGCACCTTCTCTTTTACCGGTGGGGCTTTAGGTTTGAGTGGTATTAAACGCATGACCACGTTCCCTTATACTTATGCTTGCTTTGCGCTTTCACTGGTTGTCATGATTACGTTTATGTTTTCACGGCATGGACGCGCCATTTTGGCGATTCGCGAAGATGAAATTGCCGCCGAAGCGACAGGGGTGAACACCTTTAAATATAAAATGATTGCCTTTGTGATGTCTGCCATGTTTGCCGGTTTAGCCGGTGGTTTATATGCACATTTCCAGGGTAATTTGGCGCCCGAAAAATTCAACTACAACTATTCAATCGACATCATGGTCATGGTGGTATTTGGTGGTATGGGCTCTATATCCGGCTCGATTATCTCGGCCATTGTGTTGACCTTATTGCCAGAATTATTGCGGAGTTTCTCGCTCTATCGCATGATCATTTATGCGACCCTCCTCATTATTTTGATGCTCTTTAGACCAGAAGGCTTGTTTGGACGAAAAGAAGTCACCTATCGCGTGATTGGCCGCTTTTTAAAGGGCGGTTGGGGCTCCAAAAAAAGATTGGCGACTGCCGGTGATGAACAACAGGAGGTGTCTTAATGGCTTTAGTAGAGGTAAAAAATTTAGGCATTTCCTTTGGCGGGCTGCAGGCTGTTCAAGGG
>JAEZVR010000022.1 GCA_023420715.1 Bacillota bacterium
TCTTTGAGGATTTTGATGCCTTGCTCGAAAATCCGGATTTAGATGCAGTTTATTTACCGCTTCCACCAGCAGTTCATACCCATTGGGGCAAGCAGGCTTTAAAAAGAGGTCTGCATGTGTTGATGGAAAAGCCCTTTACAACGACTTTGGCGGATACCCAGGATTTAATTAGCCTAGCTAAAGCACGAGATTTGGTCTTGTACGAAAATTATATGTATCGTCACCATCGTCAATTGACCTATGTCAAAGACCTCATCGCACAGCGCAGGTTGGGTGATTTGCAATTGGTACGCTGTTCCTTTTCTTTTCCGTTTCGGGGGGCGGCTGATTTTCGCTATCATCGCGACCTAGGTGGTGGTGCCTTACTCGATTGTGGTGGTTATGTGCTCAATTTGGCCCAGTATTTGTTAGGTTCCGTCACCTTGGTTGATGCACGTTCGGTCGATAAACCAGGTTTTGATGTGGACATGGCTGGTGCGGTCACCCTCCAGTCAGAAGAAGGGGTTTGGTTCCAGGGGTTTTATGGTATGGACAGCGGATATCAATGTCAATTATCGATGATTGGCAGTCGAGGGACATATGAGACACAACGTATTTTTACGCCGCCTCCGCTTTTAGAAACAGAACATCAGATGGTTATCGACCATCATCCTCAGGTTGAACGGCTACCGGCTGACGATCAATTTAAAAACAGTATTGCTTATTTTTTATCTCTCATTAACGCCCCTTCGAGCAAACGTCAAGCAGAATATTGTACAATTGAACAGCAAGCAGCACTTGTTGAAAACGTCGGTAATTGCCGGTCTTGGAGTTAGATATGTCAGATATGATTCCTTTTAATCGTCCTACCATTGGTCCGAAAGAAGAAGCCTATGTGCTCGATGCCTTGTCAAGAGGCCGCTTATCTGGAGACGGATATTACACAAAGCGGGTATACGAGCAGTTAAAAAACATTTTGGGTATTGAACAGGTCTTATTGACGACCTCGGGGACGGATGCCTTAGAAATGGCGTCTATTTT
Organism: Bacillota bacterium; assembly: GCA_023420715.1. Taxonomy (GTDB): domain Bacteria; phylum Bacillota; class Clostridia; order Saccharofermentanales; family Fastidiosipilaceae; genus JAEZVR01. The sequence continues at coordinate 1,021 of JAEZVR010000022.1, forward strand.
GGCGAATTTAAAGCCAGGTGATGAGGTCATTACCCCTTCTTTTACTTTTTCCAGTACGGTCAATGCCTTTATGTTAAGAGGGGCCAAACCGGTTTTTGTGGATATCCGTGAAGATACATATAATCTTGATGAAAACAAAATAGAAGCGCGGATTACCGATAAAACCAAAGCCATTTATGCAGTGGATTATGCTGGGGTGCCAGCTGAAATGGATCGGATCAATGCCATTGCTAAAAAACATCAACTCATCGTGATCGAAGATGCGGCACAAGCGGTTGGATCAACGTATAAAGGTAAACAAGCCGGTACCCTGAGCGCACTTGGTTGCTTTAGTTTTCATGAAACGAAGAATTTCTCCATGGGAGAAGGCGGTGCCGTATTGGTCAATGAAGAACCAGAATGGTTCGAACGCGCCGAAATTATTCGCGAAAAAGGGACCAATCGACGTCAAGTGTTGCTCGGATTGGTCGACAAATATACTTGGCATGATATCGGCTCATCGTTTTTGCCATCTGATTTGCTGGCTGCCTTGTTGTCGGCACAGTTAGATCGCTATGACGAAATTTTTCAAGCTCGGATGGCTGTTTGGCAGACGTATCATGAGGGCTTACAGGAATTGGAGGCAGACGGGGCTCTACGCCTGCCGATTATTCCAGAACATGTGACACATAACGGCCATATGTATAATATTTTATTGCCAGATGCGCATAAACGTCATCAATTAATTGATCACTTAAAGTCGGTTGGGATTATCGCTTATATTTGCTATGTGCCACTTCATTCTTCCCCCTTTGGTTTGGCACAAGGTTGGCGACCAGAGGACTGCCCAGTTACGCAGGATTACGGCGATCGTTTGCTGCGCCTTCCCCTATATGCAGATTTAAGTGTAGAAGAGGCCAAGCGAGTTGTGGCTGAAATCCAGCGTTGTCTGAGTTAAATGGTTGGTTTGCAAAACAATTTCTTTAGCGGTTCTCGTCGTCTTCGATTTTTGAAGCTCATTGGTGCGATGGTTTTGGCCTGGGCACTTTTATTTGTTGTCATGCGTTCCGTTGGTCAACACTACGGGATCAATGATGATGTCACGCTTAGAAATCTGTTTATGGGACAACTTGGCACAAGGCCTGACGCCCATGTGTTATTTATTCGCCAGCCATTGGCTGGTTTTCTCGGTTTTTTGGCAAATATCTGGCCCGACATGAATGTCTATGGTCTGTTTTTAGTGTTCTGCCATTTTATGGCCTTAGTCTGTTTAATCCAAGATGGTCTGGCTTTTGTGCAACGACAAATTCAGCCCCATACGGGACATCCTGTGCTGGCCGGCTTATTTGGTCTGTTGTTTTTGGCGCTTTTATTCATCATCGAGATTCGAGAAATCACCTTTATAACTTTTACATCAGCTTCTAGCATCTTGGTTTTGGCCGCTTTGCTGAGATGTTGCACCGCCATTTATCTGCTGAATCAAGGTCGCTTTTTGGGATGGCACATGATGGTTGTGGTGGTATTTCTCTGGGTGGCATTTATGTTGAGAGCCTCGCTCACCCTATATCAATTACCGCTGTTCATTGCCTGTCCATTTTATGCACTTGCTTTAAAAAGAAATCAATTGTCTGGCGTCAAAACATCTCTTTCTGGATCGCCAACTGAACATCCGAATATTAGGCAGCAGTTTTTAGGTTTTATGAAGCGGGGTGTGGCATTTTGTCTGGGTCTGCTGATTTTAATTGGTTTAATCGGGATGACGCAGGTTTTAGATCGAAACAATTACCAATCGCCACCCTGGCAGACGATGCAAGCATTTTCTCGGGCGCGATCAACCTTGTATGATTATTACATTTTATATTTGCCAGATTATGAGGTCGCTCAGACGGCGTATGAGCAAATCGGTTTGACGGCCTTCGATGTAGATATGATCAAGGCATATGATTTGGCTTTTGTACCGCAATTAACGACTCAGCAATTGGATGCGTTGGCAGAATTGGCGAAGGCACAGTTCGATTTGGTTCATCCTTCAACGCATCGATTATCTGAGGCCTTTTCCCATCTAAAAAATGTCCTTTTAAGTTCAAATGTTAAGCCCTATGCGATCTTGACAGCTGTTTTTTTTGCGCTCGGTCTACTCGTTATTCTGATCAAAATGCTGCTGTCATCTTGGCCGGTCAAAAGCATATCTGTGTCTGCAGCGCCACAAACTTTTTTTAGCATCATCCCAAAATATTGGATTTTTCTACTTTTTTGGCTGATGATCCACCTCTTTGTTCTCGCTGCTTATTTATTTATTGCTTGGCGTTTTCGGCTCTTGGATCGGATTGTTTTTTTGTTGCTCTATCCCTTGTTGATCGTCCAGTTTTTATCGATGGTTGTCTGTTTGGGCGACGATCTTCGCAAATTTACAGATCAATCCCGATCTCGTAGGCGTGGCCTGTTGGTTGCCGCCTGTATCGGGATAGCTTGTTCGATCTTTGCGCACCTATGGTTGCCTGGCTACAAGACGCGTGTGGTTTATGAACGCCACAAGATCGCTTTTTTTGATCGTCTGAATCAACTTTTTGAGCAAGACTATCCCGATGATGCCGTTTTTTTGACTTCGGTCTTTTCGGTCAACGCTTTGTTGCCGCCTTTTTCGCTCAAGTGGCAAACGGCCAGCGTTGAAGAGAGACTAATCCCCATCGGCGGTTGGTCGGCACATTTGCCCCAATTGCACCAGACCATGCGCCAAAAGGGTATAGATCCTCAAAAAGGGATTCAAAACTTACTCGATAGACCAAATACCTTCTATATAACCTATGATCCAAAAAATGCGACCGCCGTCTTGAATGCGTTGCGCCGTCAAAATCCTGAAAAAAAGATTGAAGTGGTTTTTTTAGGGCATTACGAAGATGAGCAGTTTCAAGGCCACTTATCTTTGCTGAATATCTACGCCTTCCGTTTCTTGCCCGAGTCTGGCAGTGAGGAATCGCGAAATTTGGCCTCGTTTAACTGTGCTAAAATAAACATAATTTGATTAGATCGGAGATTTCCCGATGAAAACGTATGATTTTTTAATTGTCGGTGCTGGTCTTTTTGGCAGTGTTTTTGCCCATCAAGCTAGTCTACATGGCAAACGTTGTTTGGTCATCGATAAGCGGAATCATATCGCCGGAAATGCACATACGGCGTTAAATCACGACATCTTAGTGCACCGCTATGGTGCCCATATTTTCCATACCAGCAATCGCGGTGTTTGGCATTATGTCAATCGTTTGGCTGATTTTAATCGCTTTACCAATGCGCCAATGGCTTATTTTAAAGGGAAGATGTATAACTTGCCCTTTAATATGAATACTTTTAATCAAATGTGGGGGGTCGTTACCCCGGACGAGGCCCGTCAGAAGATTGAAGCACAGCGCTCTGAAATAACAGGTGAACCCCAAAATTTGGAGGAACAGGCCATTAAATTGGTTGGTCGCGATATCTATGAGCGATTAGTTAAAGGCTATACAGAAAAGCAGTGGGGCGTATCTTGCCATCAATTGCCGGCTTTTATTATTCGTCGTTTGCCTGTGCGTTTTACCTATGACAATAATTATTTCGATGATCCATATCAGGGCATACCAGAAAAAGGATATGATGTTCTTGTCGAGCAAATGCTTTTAGATGCAGATGTTGAATTAAATTGTGATTATTTTGAACATCGATCCTCTCTCGATAAACTGGCGGATCAAGTGGTATATACGGGTCCAATTGACCGGTATTTTGACTATTGTTATGACCCACTGCGCTGGCGAACGTTGCGGTTTGAAGAGGAAGTTTTGCCTGTCTCTAATTATCAAGGTGTTGCTGTTGTAAATTATACGGAGCGGGATATTCCGTACACGCGCATCATTGAACATCAACATTTTAATTTTGGTTCAAATCCCAATACGATCATTACACGGGAATATCCATCTGAGTGGCAGCTCGGTGATGAACCCTATTATCCGGTGAATGATGAAGATAACCAGGCACGGTATGAAAAATATCGACAATTGGCAGCAGAAGAAACAGGGGTTATTTTTGGTGGTCGTCTAGCTGAGTATCGCTATTACAATATGGATCAAGTGATCGAAAGCGCTTTGCGTCTTTCCAGTAAATGCTTTAATGGAATTGCGGTGAAGTAAGGGGATGAAATGGCCAGCTTTTTATAAAGAAGATCTCTTTCTGAGACGTATTTTTATTTTAGCCCTTGATTTTGTGAGCATTTTATTGGCGTTTTGGTTTGTATCCTTTTCCTTGCGCGGCATTCCAGGTGGGGTTAAAGCCCTGTCTGTTTGGATTATTTTAGGATTAACCGTTTTTAATTTAATGATTTACGCGGTAAGTGGTCTCTATGGTTCGCTTTGGCTATATACAGGAACAAGGGAAATTATTCAAATTGCCTTAACCACACTGGCTGCTTCGGGCGCTGATTTAATGATTGGCCTCTTAATCCAAAATCGGTTGCGCTATATTCAATACGCTTTTATCTGGTTGACCCTATTTACCTTTGCCTTTATGGTTCGTCAATCCTATCGCCTCTTGCGATATGTGCGTGATTGGTTTTCTGCAAAATCCAGAAGGAGCCATCGGCGCTTACTCGTGATCGGTGCCGATGATACGGGATCCAATCTCATTTTGAAATTGCTACATGGCCATCTAAACTTTGGGACCCCCATCGTCGTTTTGGACGAAAACCATTTAAAATGGGGTAAACGCATTCATGGTATTAAAGTTTTTGGTGGCATCGACAAGTTGGGGCAGGTCATTCGCATTTTTAGTATTGATGAAGTGATCATTGCAACGCCCTATATCGACTCGGAAAAAATTCAAGTGGTAGACGAGACCGCCAAAGCCTGTGGCTGTTTGGTTCGGATGACCATTCTTGATCAGCTTTCAAGTGCAAAAGGTGAACGCTTCCAGCTCAGAAATCTCAATCTTGAGGATTTGTTGGGGAGTCAATCAATTTATATGAATGCGGATGCCATCGAAAAGCTGGTGGCTCAACAAACGGTTTTGATTGTGGGTTCAGGTGGCGAGATTGCAGAAGCGCTATGTCCGAAATTGGCCCTGTATCATCCGCAAAAAATTGTCCTGTTCAATATGGGTGAAACACCGATGATTCACCTCAAGAAAATGATTGAACAACAATTTATGGGTTTGGTGGATGTGGTCATCGAAATCGGCTCTGTTTTAGACCAGTCTGCTCTGCGTCGTTTATATCAGGTGCATCAGCCTACGATCGTATTTCATTTGGCGGCCTATTGTTCTCCAACTCTGGTTGAAGGCAATCCAAAAGAAGCGATTAAACAGCATTTGTTTGCGACAAAAAATGTCATTGAACTTGGTTTGGCGTCTGGTGTAACCCATGTTGTACACTTTTCCTCTGACTTGGCCGTCAACTGTCAGACGGTGATGGGACAAACCCAGTTTCTGGCTGATCAATTCATCTTTGCCTGTGCTAAAAAACATCCGGATCGTGTGCTCACGTCCATTCGGTTTGGGGATATCTTAGGTGCAGTTACGAGTGAAACCCATGCGATTTGTGAACAGATTGAACAACGACAGACCGTTTTTTTAACCAAGCCAAAGATGGGGCGCAGATTTATTAAAGTCGATGATGTGGTCACCCTCGCCCTGAATACAATGGCTTTGGCTGATCGTGGATCAGCATACTATTTAAAGGGTGGACGGGTTGTTTCGCTTGAGGATTTTACCTTGTCTATGATCCGCTTTTATGGATTAACCCCTTATGCGGACATTAAGATCGAAACTGCCGAGGATGCCGAATCTGAAAAGTATTTGGTGGATTTGGAAGATATTGATCGACAAACCGAGACGACCAATCATCCGATGATTGTTCGCTTTTTGTCTCAGTACGTCCCTGATATGGCTCAAATTCAAGCGCTCTTTAACGAAGCGGAGACCCTATTAGATGGAGATGAGCAATCTCTTCGTCAATTTTTGCTGAAGGCCTGCCGTGATTTTAAATGGAGGCCAAAATGAAGATTTTTGTCGTCAGCCAAATTTTTGCGCCCACACCATTTCGGATCAACGATATGGTTGAACAGTGGTCCATGATGGGACATGATGTGACGGTATTGACAGGTCTACCAGATTATGGCTCGAAGACAATACCAAAAGCCTTTCGATGGTTTCGCAAACGTCATGAAAGCGTCTGCGGCGCTGATGTTTACCGGGTTGGCACAACCGCACGTCGAAGTGGTGTTTTTTGGCGAGCGTTAAATTATTTGAGCTTTTGGATAAAAGGTGTTATCTGGACCTTTTGGCATCATCCTGAAG
>JAEZVR010000027.1 GCA_023420715.1 Bacillota bacterium
GCCTGCATTTTCATCGACGGTTTATTGTGTTTCGTAATCATGTTAACGCCTTCAACGATCACACGATTCGTTTTGGGGAAGACAGCTTTGACTTTACCCGTTTTGGCGCGATCTTTACCGGACAAAACGTAGACCGTGTCATCAACTTTGACATGAACTTTATTTGCCATTTGTTCCTCCTCCTTATAATACTTCAGGCGCAAGAGACAAAATTTTCATGAAGCTGCGCTCTCTCAATTCGCGTGCGATAGGTCCAAAGATACGGGTACCACGAGGGTTTTTATCTTCACGGATAATTACCGCAGCGTTTTCGTCAAATTTGATATAAGATCCGTCTTTACGGCGCACACCTTTTTTGCTGCGCACCACAACGGCCTTAACCACATCACCTTTTTTGACGGCTCCACCAGGGGAAGCCTCTTTTACAGAGCAGACAATGACATCACCAATATTGGCGAATTTGCGCCACGAACCACCGAGCACTTTGATGCATTGGAGTTCGCGAGCGCCAGTGTTGTCTGCGGATTTCAAACGTGTTTGAACTTGAATCATACAGATCTCCTTTAGCCAAAACAGTGGGCTTATTTTGCTTTCTCAACGATTTCCAGCAGTCTCCAGCGCTTGGTTTTGCTGGTGGGTCTTGTTTCCATCACACGAACGGTGTCACCGATGCCGCATTCATTCTTTTCGTCATGGGCATGCAATTTGACCGTGCGTTTAATGTATTTCTTATACAGAGGATGTTTAACATGATCAAAGACGGAGACTGTGATGGTCTTATCCATCTTATCGCTTGTTACAATACCCGTTCTGGTTTTGCGTAAATTTCTGTTCTCACTCATGTCTCGTCCTCCAAATTACTTAGCCGCTTCTTCCAGCTCGCGCTGACGCAAAATGGTGTTCACCCGAGCAATATCGCGTTTGACATTGCGCAACTGTAATGGATTTTCCAACTGTCTGGTAGCATGTTGAAAACGGAGCTTAAACAGTTCATTTTTCAATTCAACCAGTTCGTTGTTTAAGTCTTGGGAAGATTTTTCTCTCAACTCATTAGCCTTCATTGACGTTTTCCTCCTTTTCTCTCACAACGATCTTTGTTTTACACGGAAGCTTATGACTAGCTAAGCGTAAAGCTTCACGGGCATCTGCCTCTGCAACACCAGCAACCTCAAAGAGCACGCGGCCTGGCTTAACAACAGCTACCCAGTACTCTGGTGAACCCTTACCGGAACCCATTCGGGTTTCTGCAGGCTTAGCTGTAACCGGCTTATCTGGGAAAATCTTAATCCAAACTTTACCGCCACGGCGTAGGCGTCTGTTAATGGCAATACGCGCAGCCTCAATTTGATTGCTTTTAATCCAGCATGGCTCCGTTGCTTGAAGGCCGAACTCGCCATAAGCGACATAATTACCACGGCTGGCCTTGCCCGTCATGCGACCGCGATGAACACGTCTATATTTGACACGTTTTGGCAACAACATTAGCGTTCGCCTCCTTTTTTCTTTCGATCATGACGTTCGTTGTTCTTCTCGTAATGTTTTTCCATTTTGAACAACTCGCCTTTATAAATCCAAACTTTGACACCAATCACACCGTATGTGGTATGCGCTTCAGCAAATCCATAATCAATATCGGCACGCAAGGTTTGGAGCGGAATTGTGCCTTCGTGATAATGCTCTGTACGGGCAATTTCAGCACCACCCAGACGACCACTCACCTGCGTTTTAATACCTTTGGCACCAAACTTTAAGGCACGGCTCATAGCCTGTTTCATCGCACGACGGAAAGAAATACGACGTTCCAACTGTGCTGCGATATTTTCTGCGACGAGTTGTGCATCTGCATCTGGTGATTTGACTTCATTAATATTAATGAAAAAATTCTTGCGGAACTGCTTTTGTAATTTTTGCTTCAGCGCTTCTATACCAGCGCCTTTACGACCAATAACCAGACCTGGTTTAGCTGCGTTAATGGTCAATGTGGATTTTTCATCACCTTTGCGCTCAATGTACAATCTGGAAATACCAGCTTGATACAGTTCTTTTTTGACAAAACGGCGGATGGCATTATCTTCGACCAGAAAACGTCCATAATCCTTTTTATCGGCATACCATGTGGCATCCCAGTCTTTTATCACACCAACGCGAAAACCATGGGGATTAACTTTTTGACCCATTTTATCCTCCTCTTACTGCTTCTCTTTAACAATGATTGTGATGTGACTGGTACGCTTCAAAATACGATTTGCAGAGCCACGAGCACGGGGTTGAATACGCTTCAAGGTTGGACCTTGATCCGCATAACAAGCAGCAACATAGAGTGCATCACGGTTCAATTCATTGTTATTGACAGCATTTGCTTCAGCGGAGTGCAATAATTTTGTCAGAATCGGTGATGCCGCACGAGGAATATAGCGTAATAAGGCATAAGCTTCATCGATGGATTTTCCACGAATGACATTCAGAACAGCCTGAACCTTCAATGGAGAAATTCTGACATTCTTTGCAATTGCTTTGCCCTGATCTTTACCAATACCCAACGCCTTGCGTTCTTTTTTGCTCAGTAACTTAGGACGATTGGATTGACGGTGATTAGCAGTATAGGTTGCCAACAGTGTTTCACGATTGGTGGCCATATACTCTTTACTCATAATGGTTCTACCCACGACTATCCTCCCCTCATCGACGTCCGCTGGTTTTTTCTGATCCAGCGTGACCACGGTATGTTCTGGTTGGTGCAAATTCGCCGAGCTTATGGCCAACCATATCTTCAGTAATGTACACAGGGACATGCTTACGTCCATCATGGACTGCAATGGTATGTCCAACCATTTCTGGGAAGATGGTCGATGCTCTTGACCAAGTTTTCACAACGACTTTTTCGTTTTTGGCATTCATTGCCTCAATTTTTTTCATCAATGATTCTGCAACAAAGAATCCTTTTTTTGCCGAACGACTCATATCTTGTCACCTCCCCTTTCTTACTTCGCACGTGCTCTTCTAATAATGTACTTCGAAGATGGTTTGCGCGGATTTCTGGTTTTCTTACCCAAAGTTGGGACACCCCACGGTGTCACAGGACCGGGTAAGCCGATTGGGGATTTACCTTCACCACCGCCGTGAGGGTGGTCATTGGGATTCATAACCACACCACGAACATGGGGGCGCTTGCCCATATGGCGTTTGCGTCCGGCTTTACCAATTTTGACAAGCTCATGTTCACCATTTCCAACAACACCAACGCAAGCGCGGCAATCGATTGGAATCATGCGAACCTCGCCGGAAGGCATCCGAATCTGGGCGAACTTACCCTCTTTGGCAATGAGCTGAGCGCTAGAACCAGCTGTTCTAACCAATTGAGCACCCTTGCCAGGTTTCATTTCAATACAATGAATAAACGTACCGACAGGGATGTTCACCAAAGGCAGACAATTACCTGGCAAAATATCCGCTTCTGGACCACTAATAATCTTATGTCCAACCTTCAAGCCTTCTGGCGCAAGGATATAGCGTTTTTCGCCATCAGCATAGAAGAGTAAAGCGATATGCGCGGTCCGGTTCGGATCATACTCTAATGCGCGAACGGTTGCTGGGATACCGTCTTTATTGCGTTTCCAGTCGATATCACGCAATTTACGACGATTGCCACCACCGATATGTCTGACCGTGATGCGGCCATAGCTATTACGGCCACCCGTTTTCTTTCTGGACTTCGTCAAGCTTCTTTCCGGGGCTTTCTTGGTTAAGCCGGAGAAATCGGCAGACGTCATTTGGCGTCTGGCCGGAGAAGTCGGATTGTAGCTTTTAATTGCCATCTTATTGCTCCTTATCGTTCCGATTATTGGCCAAAGCCGAATTCTTCAATGGATGTCTTGTACTTCTTGTTCACAGAAACCGTTTTGCCACCTTTGGTTTGATAGGTTTCTGCCTTGGGATCCAAATCGATTGTCACAATCGCTTTCTTATAAGAAGGCGTGCGACCAACTTGATAACGCACCCGTTTTTTACGCCCATCATAGTTTTGTGTATTAACCGCTTTGACTTTAACATCAAACAGTGCTTCTACAGCTTGACGGATTTCTGGCTTAGTTGCTGTCTTTGCCACAATAAAGGTATAGCGACCATTTGCGGTTTCGGCAGCGCTGCGCTCTGAGATAACGGGCTTAATGATGACATCTTGTGCCGTTTTCATTATGCGAATACCTCCTCAATCTTAGCGACAGCAGCTTTGGTCAACACCAAGCTGTTGTATTTGAGCATTTCGTATACATTTAATTCTTGCACCGGACGTGCTTGAACTGCCGGAATATTCTTTGTCGAATAATACAGATTCTTGTTTGAGTCGACATCCACAAAGAGGACAGACTGTTCGACAGGCAGCTTTTGAATTAACGCTACCATGGCTTTTGTCTTAATCTCTGGTAAGTCCAAGTTTTCCATCACAAACAATTGACCTTCGGAAACCTTGGAAGTAAACACCGACTTCATCGCCAAACGACGTACTTTTTTATTGACATGTTGACGATAGCTTCTGGGTTGTGGGCCAAAAATAATTCCGCCGCCAACCCACTGTGCCGCACGAATAGAACCTTGGCGTGCCCGGCCCGTGCCCTTTTGGCGATAAGGTTTGCGTCCGCCACCACGCACTTCGCTTCTCGTTTTGGTGCTAGCAGTGCCTTGACGCTTGTTGGCCAAAATCGCCTTGACTACCTGATGCACAGCTGATTCACTGACATTCTCTAGGCCAAAAATCGCATCGGAGAGTTCCAAATCACCAACGACGGCACCATCTAAGTTATAAACATTAACTTTTGCCATTTATTCGTTCCTCCCTTAAGCCTTCTTGCCCTTGACGGTTGCGCGGATTTCTAAATAACCGCCACGCACACCAGGAACGGCACCCTTCAATGCTAAGATGTTACGCTCCCCATCTACCAATACCACTTCCAGGTTTTGAACAGTCACACGTTCACTACCCATATGTCCAGGCATTTTTTTGCCTTTCATCACACGAGAAGGCGTTGCAGATGTACCCATGGAACCGACTCTTCTGTGGTACTTGGAACCATGACCTTCTTTACCACCTTTTTGATTGTGACGTTTTACGTTACCTGCAAAACCTTTACCTTTTGAAATGCCGACCACATCCACATGATCACCCACTTCAAAACAATCTGAAACGACGAGCTTATCACCAGCTTTTAATTCGCTTTCGCCCGCCACATGAAATTCTCTTAATACGCGTTTTGGCTCAACACCAGCCGCTTTAAACTGACCCAAGGTTGGCTTATTTAAGCGATGTTCCTTTTGCGCATCGAAAGCGACTTTAACCGCTTCATAAGCGTCCACAGCCATTGTTTTGCGTTGGACAACTTCGATTGGGCCGCATTCGATAACAGTAACCGGCACTGCGTTGCCATTGGCATCAAAAAGCTGGGTCATACCTGCTTTTTTGCCGAGCATCATTTTTTCCATTTCTATACCTCCACGGTTATTGGTTCAGATCGCTGAACATGACCTCTTCTGAGACAATATTAGATCTTGATTTCGATGCTAACACCTGCTGGCAAATCCAAATGCTGCAAGGATTCAACAGTTTTTGCACTTGGCGCATAGATATCGATCAACCGTTTATGCGTTCTTAATTCAAACTGTTCACGCGCATCTTTGTGTTTGTGAGGCGAACGTAGAATTGTCGTGATCTCCTTACGCGTTGGCAACGGGATCGGACCAGATACGCTGGCGCCTGTGCGATTGGCCGTATCCACAATACGTTGCGCACTGACGTCTACCAATTCATGATCATAAGCCTTCAAACGAATTCTGATTTTTTGACTGGTGGCCATTTCAATTCCTCCTAATTTGCTGCTTTTCCACAACACCGGGCGTTTAGCCATTCTACATGAAAAAACCAGCTGCTACCTTTTGGCGCATGCTGGAAAACGGCATACGCTGCGTGTTGTTTCGTCCGATTAGATCGGGCTTCTCAACCGAAGTTACCTGTTATACGCAACGCAGCGGCGCAAACAGCAATCTCCAGTATCTCCGCAATGATTCCAAAGAATCATACTCGATATATTCTATTCGATTCAATCGTGGAATGCAATCCTAAACGCACGGCAATCCCATTAAAAATTAACAGATTTCTATGGTGTTTTTTTGTGCACTTTGACGGTGCTTGAATCATTTGAAAGGTTGGCGCTACGCACCCGTATGTTCCGTATCTGTTTCTTCTTTTTTCTCTGCAGATTCTTCAAGCGGTACCAAATACTTTTCAATAGCGGCTTCGTGTTCTGCAAATGAATGCGAGAAGTGATTTTCACCCTTTCCAGTTGCCACAAAGTAATAAACGTTCCGATCTTTTACATCTGGATAAAGAGCTGCTTTAATCGATTCGATACCTGGTGAGCAAATTGGCCCAGGTGGCAAACCAGCATGTTTATAGGTGTTAAAAGGACTTTCTCGGTTAAGATCATTTTCTCTGACAATAAAAACTGGTTCGAGGCCATCTTGGCGCCGCAAATAATTGATTGTGGCACAGGATTGAAAGAGATCCTGCTTTTTTAGACGATTGTGAAAGACACGTGACACCTTATATCGATCCGTCAAACTGCCACTTTCTTTTTCTATAATCGATGCCAAAATGATGACTTGGTCCATTGTCATCCCAAGCGATTCTGCACGCTCATAATATTCAGGCAAGAGCTTATTCTTCGTATTATCCAAAAACCGTCTGACAATTGTTTTTTCGTCAGTGTTTAGATCATAAAAATACGTATCAGGGAAGAGATAACCCTCTAAGCGATAAGGACGTTCTTCTGCTGGAATATCTCTCAAAAATGGATACTCTTCTAATAATTCCGGATCGTTAAGCGCCGCATCCAATTTTGCATCATCTACTTGCATCCCATTCTGATGTAAGAGGTCTTTAATATCCAAATAGGTAACACCTTCAGGAAAGGTAATATCGACCGTAACGGGATCGCGGGAAAGCAAATACATAATCGCATCATAAGGCATGTTCTTTTTAACGAAATGCGTGCCTGATCGATACGTCCCATCATACCCATTAACTTTAGACAGAATGGTAAATAAAGAAGAACTCCTAATGACCCCAAGTTCTTCGAGTTTGCGCCCAATATCAGCAGGTCTGTCACCCACTTCTATATAAACCATGACGGCCCCTGGCGTTTTCTGATTCACCAGTTCAATGATCGGTTTCGTTGTCGGAGTTTGGCGTTGCGCATTTGGATCTGTTTCAGATGGGTTCGCTTCTTTTGCTTTGCGCGATGCTTCAAGCTGTTCTAAAACAGACTGATCGTACTGTTGTTGGCGCTGGGATTGATAAATAATGAATCGATAACCAAGCAAAAAGCCAAATCCAATAAAAAAGATAGCCATGAGTATGATCATGGAAACACTGACAAATCGGCTAAAACTGGTTTTACGTCGAGCCATAGCTGCTCCTGACTATCCCTCTTTTTTCTTGCGTGACTGTGCCTTTGCCCGCTGATCCGTATCTAAAATTGCTTTGCGAATACGAATCGAACTTGGTGTAACCTCAATCCGTTCATCCTCTGCAATAAATTCCATACATTGTTCAAGACTATATCGCAAAGGCGGTGTCAGTCTGAGTGCTTCATCCGAACCGGCCGCACGCATATTCGTCACTTGCTTCTTTTTGCACACATTAACGGTCAGATCGCCCTGCTTCGGATTTTTGCCCACGATCATGCCTTCATAGACACGCTCACCTGCTTCAATAAATAGTGCACCGCGTTCCTGCGCATTATAAAGGCCATAAGCAGAAGCCTCACCAGCTTCCCATGCAACCAAAACCCCATGTCCGCGTGTTTCGATCTCGCCCTTCCAAGGTTCAAACCCCGAAATAATACTGTTCATTATACCGTTGCCCCTGGTGTCGGTCAAAAACTCTGTCCGATAACCAATCAGCCCTCGCGAGGGGATTTTAAAGGCCAGTCGTGTATAACCTTTCAACGGTGGTTTCATGTCGAGCAATTCCGCGCGGCGACGACCTAATTTTTCAATCACAACGCCCACATAATCCTCAGGCACATCGACAAAAAGCTCTTCGACAGGTTCATGCTGAATACCATCTATGGACTTAATGATGACCGTCGGCCGAGAAACTTGAAATTCGTACCCGCCGCGGCGCATTTCTTCAATCAGAATACTCAGATGTAATTCACCTCGCCCTTTAACAACATAGGCATCTGGTGATTCCGTTTCTTCAACACGCATACTCACATTGGTTTCGATTTCCTTAAACAAGCGATCCCGCAAATGTCTCGAGGTCACATACTTGCCTTCTTGCCCTGCAAATGGTGAGTTATTGACCGAAAAAGTCATCGCAATCGTTGGTTCATCGATTTTGACAAACGGCAAAGACTCAATGCAGTCCGTTGCGCATAATGTGTCGCCAATATCGACCTGATCCAATCCAGATAAACAGATAATTTCACCCACGCCCGCCAAATCAACGGGGACCCTCGATAAACCTTCAAAACGCAGTACTGTACCGACTTTGCCTTGTCGAGGGGGTTCATCGCTTTCAGATCTGGTAATCGCAATCGGCATGCCGGGCTTCAATATTCCCCTCATCATACGCCCAATGGCCAATCGACCAATATAAGGATCTGAATCAATATTAGAAATCAAAATTTGAAGTGGCGCATCCTCATCGCCTTCCGGCGCAGGGATGTGCTTTAA